>NZ_LOVS01000053.1:0-96007 GCF_001523835.1 Burkholderia sp. ABCPW 14
CACCTTACCCAGTCGCCACGCCTCGTATCCGCTTCCTGTTCGTCAGGCCAGCGCTTTGCCATCCGGCTTCCTTCAGACTCCCAGTCACCCGGGAAACCCTTGCCTTCGGCTAACTCTTCCCCTTGCCCGGCGAGTAGAGGATTTTCACCTCCGAGTGAATGCGCCCTGCCGGGCGCACCCCCAAAAAAACGGCGCCGTCAGGGCGCCGTTTTCGATGCAGCATTGGCCGCGCTCACGCGCCGTCGCGCTGCGCGTTGCCGCGCTTGATCCATGCCGCGAGATTGTGCGGACGCACCGTATCCCATTCTTCGAACGGCTGATGAATCCACGGATTCGTCGGCAGGTACTGGACATGGTAGTCGGGCTTCACCTTCGAGCAGCCCTTGTACCAGAGCACCGCCGAACGCACGGCCGTCACGGCCGGATAACGCTCCTTCAGATGCTGCTGGACGCGTGCGAGCGTCACGCCCGAATCGACGAGATCATCGACGAGCAGCACGTTGCCCGACAGATCGCCGCGCGTCATCGTGATGTACTGCGCGATGTCGAGATCGCCCTGTTGCATGCCCGCCGCCTCGCGATACGAACTCGTCGCGAGAATCGCGAGCGGCAGGTCGTAGATGCGCGACAGCTGATCGCCGACGCGCAGACCGCCGCGCGCAAGACACAGGATCTTGTCGAACTTCCACCCCGAATCGTGCACCGCGAGCGCGAGCATCTCGATCAGCCGGTGGTATTCGTCCCAGCCGACCCAGAGATTCTTGTCGTCGTTGCGCGGGTCGGACATTGTGAACGTCGCCATGAGATTCTGCGTCATCGGCGCTTACACCTTGAACGGATGACGCAGCAGGATCGTCTCGTCGCGATCCGGTCCCGTGGACACCATGTCGATCGGCACGCCGGCCACTTCCTGCACGCGCGTCAGATACGCACGCGCGTTCGCGGGCAGCGCGTCCCACGACTTGATGCCGACCGTGCTTTCCTTCCAGCCGCCGAACGTCTCGTAGACGGGCTCGCAGCGCGCGACCTCGGCCGCGCCGCGCGGCAGCAGATCGACGTCCTCGCCGTCGATCTTGTAGCCGACGCACAGCCTCACTTCCTCGAGGCCGTCGAGCACGTCGAGCTTCGTCATGCAGAGGCCCGACACGCCGTTGATCTGGATCGAGCGGCGCAGCGCGGCCGCGTCGAGCCAGCCGGTGCGGCGCGGACGGCCCGTGACGGAGCCGAATTCCTTGCCGACGTTCGCGAGCGTGACGCCGATCTGGTCCTGGCGGCTCGGATTGTCCGCGTCGTACAGCTCGCTCGGGAACGGGCCCGAACCGACGCGCGTGCAATACGCCTTGGTGATGCCGAGGATGTAGTTGAGCTTCTGCGGACCGACGCCCGCGCCCGCCGCCGCCGCGCCCGCGACGCAGTTACTCGACGTGACGAACGGATAGGTGCCGTGATCGATGTCGAGCAGCGTGCCTTGCGCACCTTCGAACAGCAGGTTGCGGCCCGCGTGATTCTCTTCGTACAGACGGCGCGACACATCGGCGACCATCGGCTTCAGACGGTCCGCGTAGCCGAGCATCGTGTCGAGCGTCGCCTGGAAATCGACGGCCGCGCCACCGAGATACTGAGTCAGCACGAAGTTGTGGAAGTCGAGATTCTCGCGCAAGCGGTCGGCGAACGTTCTCGCGTCGAACAGATCCTGCACGCGCAGCGCACGGCGGCCGACCTTGTCTTCGTACGCGGGGCCGATGCCGCGGCCCGTCGTGCCGATCTTGCCCGCGCCGCGGCGCGCTTCGCGCGCCTGGTCGATCGCGATGTGGTACGGCAGGATCAGCGTCGCGGCTTCGGAGATGAACAGGCGCTCGCGAACGTTCAGCCCTGCCTCTTCCAGCTCGCCGATTTCCTTGAAGAGCGCCTCGGGCGACAGCACGACGCCGTTGCCGATGTAGCAGGCGACGCCTTCACGCATGATGCCCGACGGGATGAGGCGCAAGATGGTCTTCTTGCCGCCGATGATGAGGGTGTGGCCGGCGTTGTGGCCGCCCTGGAAACGCACGACGCCCTGAGCGTGGTCCGTCAGCCAGTCGACGATCTTGCCTTTGCCTTCATCACCCCATTGAGTCCCCACGACGACGACATTGCGCCCGGGAGTCGCGTTCACTGCGCTGGCAGACATGTTGATTCGTTAGCTGGTTAAAAACGTATTCTACCTAGGTTCGCCGCCGGTTCCGAATTTTTCCGTTTCGCTTCAACGACATTGCACGCTAGAAGCGCGTCGGAAGCCCGGCGGCGCGACACGTTCAGCGGGGCTCGACCACCCACGCGCCGCCCTGCTCGACGAGCGTGCGGTCGCACGCGAACTCGTCGAGCACGTGATCGTGCCCCGGCAGCGCCTGGATCACGACTTCGCCCGCGTCGCGCAGCGCGCCGACCGCCGCGCGCAGCGCGTCGTCCTGGTTCCACGGCGCCAGAATCGCAGCGCCGCGCGCCTCGATCGGCGAAATCCGCGCAATTTCGCGCAGGTCGAGCGAGAAGCCGGTCGCCGGGCGCGCGCGGCCGTACGCCTGGCCGACATGGTCGTAGCGGCCGCCGTGCGCGACCGCGTTCGGCACGCCGTCGACGTACGCGGCGAACATCGCGCCGCTGTGATACGCGTAGCCGCGCAAATCAGCGAGATCGATCGCGACCTCGGCGTCCTTCACCTGCGCGGCGAGATGCGCGAGGTCGTCGAGCGCTCGCGCGATTTCGGGCAGCGCCGGCAGCTGGCGGCGCGCCTCGTCGAGCACCGACGCGTCGCCGTACAGGCGCGGCAGCGCGCGAAGCGCGGCGCGCGTATCGGCGCCGAGATCGTCTGTCAATTCGTTCAGGCGCGGCACGTCCTTGCCGGCGAGCGCGTCGTAGAGCGCCTCGCCTCGCTCGGCCGCGACCGCGTCGCGCGCGAAGATCGCCGACAGCACGCCCGCGTGGCACAGGTCGAGCCGGATTTTCTTCAGACCAGTCAGGTGCAGCGCGTCGAGCATCAACTGCTGGATCTCCTGATCGGCCTCGAGGCCCGCATGTCCGTAGATTTCCGCGCCGACCTGGAGCTGCTCTCGGCTCGCGTGCAGCCCTCGCGGCCGCGTGTGCAGCACGGGGCCCGCGTAGCAGAGGCGCGTCACGCCCTGACGGTTCAGCAGGTGCGCGTCGATCCGCGCGACCTGCGGCGTCATGTCCGCGCGCAAGCCGAGCGTGCGGCCCGACACCTGATCGACGAGCTTGAACGTGCGCAGCCGCAACTCGTTGCCGCCGCTCGTCAGCAGCGACTCCAGATACTCGAGGAGCGGCGGCATGACCATCTCGTAGCCGTACGAACGAAATCGGTCGAGCAGCCTGCGACGCAGTTCCTCGATCTTGCGCGCCTCCGACGGCAGCACGTCGGCAATATTCTCGGGAAGTAACCAGGTCGACATCGTTGCGATCCTACGACAGGAAACACGGCGCGCGCGACGCGCGCCTCGGATTGAAATCGGGTCGGCGCCCGGCGTCCCGGCGGATGGCCGGGAAGCGCCGAGCGGACGCGCACGGCCGGGTCAGGTGACGAGCAGGAGCAGCGCAAGCCCGATCGCCATCACGATGAACCCGCCGATCCGGATATGGTGCGCAGGCCGCTCCGCTATTCTACGGAACGTGCCGCGCCACGCGCTCGGAAACACGAACGGAAAGGCGCCCTCAATGATGAGCATCAGCGCGAGAGCAAGCAGTAACGAACCAGCGAAATCCATGCGGACGACGACGCCCCTTGCACATCAACGGTTGCGGGGAGCGGCAGCCGGCGCGGCGGCGCCGCCCGTCGGGCCGCGCATGAAACGGAAGAACTCGCTGTCCGGATCGACGACGATGACGTCGTTCGGCTTGAAGCTGTTCCGATACGCCTGCAGGCTCGCGTAGAACTGGTAGAACTGCGGATCGCGGCCGAACGCGTCGGCAGCGATCGACGCGGCCTTCGCGTCGCCCTCGCCCTTGATCGACTGCGCGGCCTTGTAGCCTTCCGCGAGAATCGTCTGCTGCTGCCGGGCCGCGTCCGCCTTGATCTCTTCCGCCTGCGCCGCGCCTTCCGCGCGCTCGCGCTCGGCCTGACGCTGCAACTCGGCCGTCATCCGCTGGTACGCGCCGTCCGCCTGCGCGGCGGGCAGATCGACGCGCATGAGCTGCACGTCGACGATGTCGATGCCGAGCGGCGTCGCATCGGCCTGCAGCGCGCGCTTCGCCTCGTCGGCGATCGCACGCTGGCTGCCGAGCGCGTCGTCGAGCTCGCGCTTCGCGAACGCGCCGCCGAGTGCGCCCTTGACGGCCGCCGACAGGCGATCGACCTCGCCGCGCGGCGCGCCGCCCGTTTCCTTGTAGTACTTGAGCACGTCGGCGACCCGATACTTGACGACGGGGCTCACGAGCACGTCGCTCTTATCCTTCGTCGCCAGGTTTTGCGGATCGGCCGAGTCGAGCGTCTGGATGCGGACGTCGACGAGCGTCGCCGCCTGCAGCGGCTGCGGCAGCTTGAAATGAAGGCCGGGGCCGGCGAGCCTCGGCGCGTCGCCGTCGCGCGACGACAGCACGGCTGCATGGCGCGGATCGACGACGAGCACCGTCGACGAAGCTGCCAGCGCGACGATGACGATCGCTACGACGAGCGCGATGATTCGGTTCATGTAATGCGCTCCTCGTTACTGCAGATCGTCGGCGCGCGAGCGGCTGCGAAACGCCTCGCGCGAGCGCAGCGGATCGCTGCCGGACGCAGGACTCGCCGCGGCGGGCGCGGACGCGCGAGGCACGCTCGCGGCAGCCGCGCCCGACGCTGGCGCGGAGAGCGCAGGTGTCTGTGCTCCGCTCGCGGGCGCGGCAGCGGCGGCGCTCGCCGCATCGGCCGCGCGCTGGCGGCCCGCTTCGACGATTTTGTCGAGCGGCAGATACAGCACGCTGTTGCCCGCCTTGTTGCCGACGTACACCTTCGTTGTGTTCGAATAGATCTCCTGCATCGTCTCGAGGTACATCCGCTCGCGGATCACCGCGGGCGCCTTCGAGTACTGCGCATAGACCTGCTTGAAGCGCTCAGCGTCGCCTTCCGCCTGCGCGACGACGCGCTCCGCGTACGACTTCGCGTCGTCGACCATCTTCGCCGCGTCGCCCTGCGCACGCGGCAGCAATTCGCTCGCGTACGCCTGCGCGGCGTTCTTCGCGGCTTCGCCGTCCTGACGCGCCTTCGCGATGTCGTCGACGGCCGCCTGCACCTGCTCGGGCGGCGTGACGCTCTGCACGGTCACGCCGGTGACGACGAGCCCCGTCCGGTAACGGTCAAGGTCGTGCTGAATCGCCTTCGCGAGCACATCGCGCAGCGCGTCGCGATCTTGCGCGAGCACGTCGTCCGCGCTCTTCGCGCCGACGATCTCGCGCACCGCCGCCTGCGCCGCCTGCGACACGCTGCGCTCGGGATCGGCGGCACGGAACAGGTAGTCGGTCGCAGACCCGATCCGATATTGAACGGCAAAGCGCACGTCGACGATGTCGGCGTCGCGCGTCAGCATCGACGCGTCCTTCACGTTCGCGAGCCGCACGACGTTGTTGCGGCCGATCTCGATCGACCGTACTTGCGCGGTATCGACGATCTCGTGCGATTCGAACGGATACGGCAGGCGCCAGTGGACGCCGTCGCCGACCGAGCCCTTGTACTCGCCGAAGCGCAGCACAATGCCCGTCTGGCCGTCCTGAACGATGAAAATGCCGCTGCCGAGATAGATTGCGATCAGCACGCCCGCGACGATGCCGACGCCGACACGCGCTGCGCGCCCGTTGTCCGGACGAAAGCCGTTGTTGCCGCCGCCCTTGCCGCCGAACCAGCCGCTCAGGCGACGGTTGAAGCTCCGCCACATCTCATCGAGGTCCGGGGGGCCGTCGTCGCGTCCGTTCGGGCGCTTCGATTCGTTCGCTCGCGGCTTGTCGCCGTTGCCGCCGCGTCCCCAGCGGGGATCGTTGATCGACAGCAAGGCGCGCATCCGCCGCCAGGTACTCCGCTCGTTGTAATCGTTCACCAGTGTTTGTTCACCAGATTGGAGCAACTTGACCGGCCGCAGCCGTCAGCGCCCATGTTCGGAAACCGGGTGGTCTTCGTGTGGTTGCGCCGACGCGCCGTCGAGCGGCACGGTGCCGACAAGATGTTCCGCGGTAGCGATCTCGGCGATGGCGGCACGCAGCGAGTCCAGACCCTGGCCCGTGCGCGCGCTCAAAAAGACGCGCGAGATATTACCATACTCATCCCGCTCGACTGCATCCCCGCGGGCCTCGAGCTCGGGCACGGCATCGATCTTGTTGAACACGAGAATCTGGCGGATCGAGTCCGCCCCGATTTCGTGCAGCACCTCGTTGACCTGCTCGATCTGCTCGAGCCGCACCGCGCTCGACGCATCGACGACGTGCAGCAGCAGATCCGCGTGGATCGTCTCTTCGAGCGTCGCGCGGAACGCCGCGACCAATTGGTGCGGCAGCTCGCGGATGAAGCCGACGGTATCGGACACGACGATCTGTCCGACCTCGGCGCCGAGGTACACGCGCCGCGACGTCGTGTCGAGCGTCGCGAACAATTGATCCGCCGCGTATGCCTGTGCTTTCGTCAGTGCATTGAAGAGCGTCGATTTGCCCGCATTCGTATAGCCGACGAGCGACACCGACATCGTGCCGCTGCGCGCACGCTGCCGACGCTGCGTGTGATGCTGGCGGCGCAGCTTGTCGAGCCGGGTCTTCAGCATCTTGATGCGCTCGCCAATCAGGCGCCGGTCGGTTTCGAGCTGCGTTTCGCCAGGGCCGCGCAGGCCGATACCACCCTTTTGGCGCTCAAGGTGGGTCCAGGCTCGAATCAGCCGGGTCGCAACGTATTGGAGCTGCGCGAGCTCGACCTGCAACTTGCCTTCGTGACTGCGCGCGCGCTGCGCGAAGATGTCGAGGATGAGGCTCGTGCGGTCGACGACGCGCCGATTAAGCATGCGCTCCAGATTGCGTTGCTGGGCGGGGGCGAGCGCGTGATTGAAGATGACGATTTCGACGTCGTTCGCCTCGCAGGCAAGCCGCAGTTCCTCGGCTTTGCCGCTGCCGACGAACATGGCGGCGTCGGGACTTGAACGGCGGCCCGTCAGCGTGACGGCGGGATGGGCGCCCGCACTGGAGGCGAGCAGACTGAGTTCTTCGAGACTGGCTTCGAAATCGGTCTTGCCGAAATCGATGCCCACTAACGCTGCGTTGATCAAATTATCGGATGTCAAGATAAGGCGGCTGGCATCGGAAGCCGACGGCGACGCGAGCCAGCCGCGGCAATGGGTTAGGACGCTGCTTCCGCATCCGGGTGGAAGTTCACCGGACGCGCCGGCACGACCGTCGAAATGGCGTGCTTGTAGACCATCTGTGTAACCGTGTTCCTGAGCAACACGACGTACTGGTCGAACGATTCGATGTTCCCTTGAAGCTTGATGCCGTTGACGAGATAGATCGAAACCGGCACGTGCTCTTTACGCAGTGCGTTCAAAAACGGGTCTTGTAACAATTGCCCTTTGTTGCTCATGGCTTACTCCATCTTTTTTGCAGGTTGACTAGATTGGGGCGAAGAAAAAGAGATCCGCCGCCAATCGCTACACTATAGCCGATTTTGTCCGCCCCGCCCGGCTCTGCCGTCCGGCCGACGCGGCGCGCCTCGCTCACTCCTTATCGGCGTAAGGGTTCGTCGACGAGCGAAACTCTATGCGCAATGGAGTGCCCGTCAGCGAGAAAGTTTCTCGGAATCGATTCTCGAGATAGCGTTTGTACGTCTCGGTCACGGCGTCGAGCGCGTTGCCGTGAATGACGATGATGGGCGGGTTCTGTCCGCCTTGGTGCGCATAGCGCAGCTTCGGCCGCACCGGGCCGCGGCGGCGCGGCTGCTGGAACTCGACCGCGTCGATCAGCGCGCGCGTGAGCTTCGGCGTCGGCAGCTTCTTCATCGCGGCCACATACGCGTCGTCGACCGAGCGCATCAGCGGGCCGATGCCCGTCTTCTCCGCCGCCGAGATGAAGTGGGACTTCGCGAAATCGAGGAACTTGAGCTTGCGTGCGAGATCGGCCTTCGCGCGCTCGCGCACGTGCGGATCGAGGCCGTCCCACTTGTTCACGCCGACGACGAGCGCGCGCCCCTGCTCGACGACGAAGCCCGCGATATGCGCATCCTGATCGGAGATGTCCTGCCGCGCATCGAGCAGAAGAATGACGACGTTCGCGTCGGAGATCGACTGCAGCGTCTTCACGACCGAGAATTTCTCGATCGCCTCGAACACCTTGCCGCGGCGGCGCAGGCCCGCCGTGTCGATCAGCGTGTACTGCTTGCCGTTGCGTTCGAAGTCGACGTAGATCGAATCGCGCGTCGTGCCCGGCATGTCGAATGCGATCACGCGGTCTTCGCCGATCAGCGTGTTGACGAGCGTCGACTTGCCGACGTTCGGCCGGCCGACGATCGCGATCTTGATGCCGCGCGCGGCGGCGGCGTCTTCGCTCTCTTCCGGCTGGCCCGCGTACGCGACCTCGAGCGCCTCGTTGATCATGTCGGTCACGCCGTCGCCGTGCGCGGCCGAGATCGCGCGCGGATCTCCCAGGCCGAGCTCGTAGAAATCCGACGCGACCGCCGTGTATTTCATCCCCTCGGCCTTGTTGACGACGAGGAAGATCGGCCGTCCGGTCTTGCGCAGATAATCGGCGATCGACTTGTCCTGCGGCGCGAGGCCGTTGCGGCCGTCGACGATGAACACGACGACGTCCGCCTCCTCGACCGCCTGGCGCGTCTGTCGCGCCATCTCGTGCAGGATGCCGTCCTTCGCGACGGGCTCGAAGCCGCCCGTGTCGACGACGAGATACGGCCGCGCGCCGACTCGCCCCTCGCCGTAATGGCGATCGCGCGTCAGGCCGGGCAGATCGGCGACCAGCGCATCGCGCGAGCGCGTGAGCCGGTTGAACAGCGTGGATTTCCCCACATTGGGGCGCCCAACGAGGGCAATGACCGGTTTCATCTGATGATGTCGTCTACGTGAAACGCAGCGGCGGTGAGCCCGCATGCCGCAGGCGGCTGCGCTTGATGGAAATTAGCACGAATTCGCGCCGCGTCGGCGCGCAGGCGGCGGCATACGTGTCGCGCCGCTCATTTTTTTCGATTCGCTCCCAGCACCCGCGGATCGCGTCATGCCGCGCCGCCGGGCCGCGCCCGCCCGGCAACGGCCGGACGCACGCGCAAAAAATACGACGCGCGGCCGGCGAAGCGCGCGGCCGCGCGGTTGCGTCGCGCGCTTAGCGCGGACGGAAACCGTACACGCCGCCATCCTGCGTCTGGATGACGAGCGTGTTGCCGGCGAGCACGGGCGCCGCGTTGATCGCGCTGCCGTCCGTCTTCATCCGCGCGACGAACGTGCCGTCGTCGCGCGACAGAAAGTGCACGAAGCCCTTGTAGTCGCCGAACACGACCGCGCGGCCGAGCAGGTACGGCACACCGACGTCGCGACTCTTCAGCTTGTCGTTGCGCCAGAGCTCCTTGCCCGTCGCGACGTCGTACGCCGACACGACCGACCAGTCGTCGCCGCCTGCGACCACCGTATCGTCCTGCGCGACGCCGCTGCGGCTCGAGAACGTCTTCTCCCACAGCGGGCGGCCCGAGTTCGCGTCAAAGCAGCCGAGCTGGCCCTGGAACGTCACCGCGCACGTCTCGGCGCCGACGAGCGTCGGCGCGCCCGTCACGTCGTTGATCCGCTCGACTTCGGTCACGCCCTTCGGGAACGACACGGGCGTCTGCCAGAACGGCTCGCCCGTCTGCAGGTTCAGCGCCACGAGACCGCCGCCCGGGAAGCCCGCGAGCACCGCCGCATCGCCGGCGAACGTCATGCCGGCCGACACGCGCAGATTGAGCGGCACTGCGCGATTGCGGTAGCTCCACTTCTGCTCGCCCGTCTGCGCGTTGAACGCGATCACCTGGCCGTCGATCGTGCGCACGATCACAAGGCCGTTGCCGACGAGCGGCGGAGAAAAGACCTCGCCCTGCACGGTCGTCTTCCACAGCAGCTTGCCGTCCGGGCCGAGCACGAACACGCCGCCCTTCAGCGCGCCGACCGCGGTCAGGTTGCCGTCGCTGCCGACGCCCGCCGACAGATCGGAGCCCACCTTCGCGCGCCAGATTTCCTGGCCCGTCTTCGCGTCGATCTTCTCGACCGAACCGTTCGCGCCAGCGACGTACACCGCGTCACCCACCGCGACGGGCGAGAACGCGTAGCGGCCGCCCTTGCCGACGCTCGCCTTCCACACCTGCTGCACGTCGAGCACGGGTTTGAACTCGGTGAGCGGCGTCGGCACGCGGCGCGCGTCCTTCGTTGACGAACAGGCCGCGAGAACCAGGACGGCCGCCGCGCAGGCAACGGGTGCAGCGTAACGTTTCAGCAGATTCATCGATAGCGAAGCAAAGTTAAGTTGTAAAACGGAGCGTGGGCGCTCAACCGCCGAGCGCGTCCAGCTTGAACTGCACGAGTTGGCGCGCAGACGTGTCGTCCTTCGACAGCGAATCGAGCGCGAGCTTGTACGCGGCGCGCGCGTCGTCGCTCTTGCCCTGCGCGGCGAGCAGATCGCCGCGGCGATCGGCGACGATGCCCTTGAACGCGTCCGACGGCGTGCCCGACAGCAGCGCGAGGCCGGCGTCGTACGCCTTCTCGTCGAGCAGCAGCGATGCGAGGCGCAGCTTCGCGATCTGCTTGTACTCGTCGTCCTTCGCGTGATCGGCGGCCCACTGCAACTGCGCCTTCGCACCCGCCGCGTCGCCCGCGCCGTACAGCGCCTTCGCCGCTTCGAGCGCCGTCATCTGCGCATATGCGGTGCCGCCGAACTTGTCTTCCATGTCCGACGCGACGCGCGCGACCTTCGCCTTGTCGTTCGACTGGACCGCCTGCTGCACCTGCTCGTACAGCACGGCCGCCTGCGCGGCCTGGCGCCGTTGCCAGTAATTCCAGCCGTTCCAGGCGGCAGCGGCGGCGAGGACGGCAATCGCGATCCAGGTCGTCAGATTGCCCCATCGAGCCCACCACGCCTTCAGGCTTTCAATCGATTCTTGTTCGTCGTGATAACTCATCGCCTAGCGATTCCTTCCTGTACACGCTTTTGTCGAGCGGATGCGCCGCGATCAGTCGTCGCCGTCTTCGGCGGTTGCAACCATCGCATTGATTAGAAAATCGGTCAAGCTTTCGACCGGCACGGACTGCTGAACGTTCTTGTCGCCTTCGGCGCCCGTGCCGCGCAGCGGCTTCACGCTCGCCGTGCCGTTCGCGATCTCGTCTTCGCCGAAAATCACCGCGAATGCCGCGCCGCTCGCGTCCGCGCGCTTCATCTGCGACTTGAAGCTCGCGCCCGCGCCGTCCGCGCTGCAGTGGAGAACCACGTCGAGGCCCGTGTCGCGCAGACGCTCCGCGACAACGAACGCCTGCTCGCGCGCCGCATCGCCCTGGTGGACGACGTACACGTCGACGCCCTCCTGCTCGGGCACGAGGTTCTCTTCCTTCAGAAGCTCGAGAATGCGCTCGACGCCCATCGCCCACCCGCACGCGGCGGTCGGCTTGCCGCCCAGTTGCTCGATCAGCGGATCGTAGCGGCCTCCCGCGGCGACCGTGCCTTGCGCGCCGAGCTTGTCGGTCACCCACTCGAACACGGTCAGATTGTAGTAGTCGAGCCCGCGCACGAGACGCGGGTTGATCGTAAACGGCAGGTTGTTCGCCTTCAGCAGCTTCTGCAGGCCTTCGAAGTGCGCGCGCGACGCGTCGCCGAGGAAGTCGATCAGCTTCGGCGCATTCTGCACGATCTCCTGCAGCGCGGGATTCTTCGTGTCGAGCACGCGCAGCGGATTCGTGTAAAGGCGGCGCTGCGCGTCGTCGTCGAGTTGCTCGGCGTGCTGCTCAAGATACTGAATGAGCTCGACGCGGTGCGCGGCGCGCTCTTCGGCAAGGCCGAGCGAGTTGATCTCGAGCTTGATGCCCGTCAGGCCGAGATCGTCCCACAGGCGCTGGCACATCATGATGATTTCCGCATCCGCGTCCGGGCCCGCGAAGCCGAGCGCCTCGACGCCGACCTGGTGGAACTGGCGATAGCGGCCGCGCTGCGGACGCTCGTGACGGAACATCGGGCCGACGTACCACAGGCGCTTCGGTCCGTCGTACAGCATGTTGTGCTCGATCGCCGCGCGCACGACGGCGGCGGTGTTCTCGGGACGCAACGTGAGGTTCTCGCCGTTCAGCGCGTCGACGAAGCTGTACATCTCCTTCTCGACGATGTCGGTCACTTCGCCGATACCGCGCGTGAAGAGCTGCGTGTGCTCGACGATCGGCGTACGGATGTTCTGATAGCCGTACGCGCGCAGCAGCGACTTCACGGTCGCCTCGAAGAATTCCCACAAGCCGGCATCCTGCGGGAGGATGTCGTTCATGCCCTTCACGCCCGTCAGCTTCTCGAGCTTTCGCTTTTGTTCTGTCATCTGAAATACAGTGGACGAATTAATTCTGGACCGCAGCGCGGCCGTAGGTGTGCGCGACGTAGTCGCTCACGATCTGCTGGAATTCTTCCGCGATGCGCTCGCCGCGCAGCGTCTTCACTTTCTGGCCGTCGACGAACACGGGCGCGGCCGGATTCTCGCCCGAGCCCGGCAGACTGATGCCGATGTTCGCGTGCTTCGACTCGCCCGGGCCGTTGACGATGCAGCCCATCACCGCGACGTTCATCTTCTCGACGCCCGGATACGCCTTGCGCCACTCGGGCATCTGCTCGCGCAGATACGTCTGGATCTGCAGCGCGAGCTCCTGGAACAGCGTGCTCGTAGTGCGGCCGCACCCCGGGCACGCGACCACCATCGGCGCGAACGAGCGCAGCCCCATCGTCTGCAGGATCTCCTGGCCGACGATCACTTCGCCCGTGCGCGGCGCGCCGGGTTCCGGCGTGAGCGAGATGCGGATCGTGTCGCCGATCCCTTCCTGCAGCAACGCGCCGATCGCGGCCGTCGACGCGACGATGCCCTTCGAGCCCATGCCCGCCTCGGTGAGGCCGAGGTGCAGCGCGAAGCCGCAGCGGCGAGCGAGCTCGCGGTAGACGGCAATCAGATCCTGCACGCCGCTCACCTTGCACGACAGCACGATCTTGTCGCGGCCGAGGCCGAGTTCGACCGCACGCTCGGCGGAGCCGATCGCCGACTGGATCAGCGCCTCGTACATCACGCTCTGCGCTTCCCACGGCTCGGCGCGCGCGCCGTTCTCGTCCATCATCCGCGCGAGCAGATCCTGATCGAGGCTGCCCCAGTTCACGCCGATCCGCACCGGCTTGTCGTACTTGATCGCGGCTTCGATCATCTGCGCGAACTGCGAATCGCGCTTCGCGCCCTGGCCGACGTTGCCCGGATTGATTCGGTACTTCGACAGCGCTTCCGCACAGCCGGGATAGTCGCGCAGCAGCAGGTGGCCGTTGTAGTGGAAATCGCCGACGAGCGGCACGGACACGCCCATCCGGTCGAGCTGCTCGCGGATCGCCGGCACGGCGGCGGCGGCCTCCGGCGTATTCACGGTAATGCGCACGAGTTCGGAGCCCGCGTTCGCGAGGTCCTTCACCTGGATCGCGGTGCCGATCGCGTCGGCCGTGTCGGTATTGGTCATCGACTGCACGCGCACGGGCGCAGCGCCGCCGATCGTCACGAGCGTTCCACCCCAGCGGACGTCGACCGCATGCGACACGCGCCGCGGCGCATGCCCGCCGAACACCGGCTCGGTTGAACAAATCTGACTGCTACGTGGGGATTGAGCTTCGGATTGCATCGATAGATCCAATTTACGCCAAACGCGCCGCCGTCGGCCGCGCGCGAAAGAGAAAAGCGCCGTGCCCCGTCGGCCACGGCGCTTGCCGTCAGGGCAATGCGAAACGCGCGACGTTGCCCCGAGCCGTCGAGTATTTTGCCGGATCGACGGGTTTGCCGTCGAAAGCGATCGATTCGAGCCCGGCCTTGTTGCCGATCGTGACCTTGAGCGGCGCGTCACCCGCGACCTGCTTGGTCTCGCCGGCGCGCACGAGCGACGAGAACAGCTCCTTGCCGTTCTTGTCCCGCACGCTGAACCAGCAGTCCTGCACAACCTTCAGTGCGACGACCGACTGGCCGGGCGCGACCGTCACGGCTGCGTTCGCGCCGTCGGCCGCCGACAGGGCCGGCTGAACCGCCGCCGCAGGCGCAACCGCAGTCGACGCGGGCGGCGCGGTCACGGCACTCGCGACCGCCGGCGCGGAACCCGCGGCCGGCGCGCTCGCCGTAGCCGCGTCGCCGACCGATGCGCCGCCGACGGGCTGCGCCGTTGGCGCCGCGACGGCTCCCGTCTGCGTCACCGTGCCCGACACGGCCGTGCTCGCGGGCAGATCGGACGCGGCACCTTCCGGCTGCTGCGCATGCGCGGCCGATGCGGCTTCGTCCGCGCCGCTCGACTTGAAGCGCGCAAGCCAGTTCGACGATTCGCCGCCCGTGTGCCACATCACCGCGGCGACAAGCGCGACGACGACCGCCGCGACCGCCCACAGCCATGGCCGGCCGCGCGACGAGCCGCCGAGCGGAATCGATACCCGGCCGCGCGGCAGATCGGTGCCGGCCGACGCGGGCATCGACAGATCGACCTCGGGCACGCCCTTCTCATGGCGCAGCGCCTGCGCGAACGGCTCCGGATCGACGCCGAGCATCTTCGCGTAGCTGCGCACGAGGCCAAGCGCGAAGGTCGTGCCCGGCAGCTGGCTCGTATCGCCCGCCTCGAGCGCCCGCAGCTTCGGCGCCGCGACCTTCAGCCGCGCGGACACGTCTTCGACCGACCATCCCCTCGCCTCGCGCAACTCCGCGAGCCGCGCGCCCACTGCCGCGACCGACGCAATGCCGGCACCGGCCGCAGCCGGTTTCTCGCCTGCGTTCGTCTCTGGGCTCTTTGACGGCTGCGGTTCGCTCATCCTCTTCCTCGCGTCGATTCTTCTTGCCTGCACGCCCGTGCCGGCTCCGGCCGGGCTCGCAACATCACCGTTGTCACACACTGCGCGGCGCCGCGCGCCGCCCCCGATCGCTTTACGCGTAATTCACTGCCGGCCCGGGCATTCCCGTCAAACCGCCCGGACCTCGATTATCTTTGCGGCGCCCGTCCGCTCCGCGAGACGCGTGCGGTCCTTGACCGCGCCCGCCAACTGACCGCAGGCGGCGTCGATGTCGTCGCCGCGCGTCTTGCGGATCGTCGTCACGACGCCCGCGTCGATCAGGATCTGCGCGAATCGCTTGATCTGCTCCGGCTTCGAGCGCACGAGCCCCGACTCCGGGAACGGATTGAACGGGATCAGATTGAATTTGCACGGGACGTCGCGCGTCAGCGCGAGCAGCTCGCGCGCATGCGCTTCGGTATCGTTGACGCCGTCGAGCATGCAGTATTCGAACGTGATGAAATCGCGCGGCGCAACCTTCAGATAGCGCTGGCACGCGGCCATCAGATCGCGCAGCGGATGCTTCTTGTTGAGCGGCACGAGCTCGTCGCGCAGCGCGTCGTTCGGCGCGTGCAGCGACACCGCGAGTGCCACGGGCAGCTCGGCGCCGAGCTTGTCCATCATCGGCACGACGCCCGACGTCGACAGCGTCACGCGCCGGCGCGACAGGCCGTATGCGTTGTCGTCGAGCATCAGCCGCATCGCGGGCACGACCGCCGAATAATTGAGGAGCGGTTCGCCCATGCCCATCATCACGACGTTCGTGATGACGCGTTCGGCCTTGCCGTTCGGGCCGGGCTCGCGTCCGAGCGACGCGCGAAGCGCGAATTCCGCCATCCGCAGTTGTCCGACGATCTCGCCCGTCGACAGATTGCGGGAAAAACCTTGCTTGCCGGTCGAACAGAAGCGGCAATTGACCGCGCACCCCGCCTGCGACGACACGCACAGCGTGCCGCGCGTCTCTTCGGGGATGAACACCGTCTCGACCGCGTTGCCGCTGCCGACGTTGATGAGCCACTTGCGCGTGCCGTCGGCCGACACGTGATCGCTCAGGATGTCGGGCGTGCCGATGACGGCGCGCCCCTTCAGCTTCTCGCGCAGCGATTTCGCGAGATCGGTCATCCCGTCGAAATCGGCTGCATTGTATTGATGGATCCAGCGCTGCAGTTGCTTAGCGCGAAACGCCTTCTCGCCGAGGCTGCCGCAGTACGCGACGAGACCCTCGGCGTCGAGGTCGAGTAGATTGACGATGGTTTCGCTCGCCATGATGCCCTGCCTTGCCGCCAAACGCGCCGGACCCCGACCCGCTTAACGCGAGTAAACGTTCATTTCCGGGAAAAAGAACGCGATTTCGACGCACGCCGTTTCCTGCGCGTCCGAGCCGTGCACCGCGTTCGCGTCGATGCTGTCCGCGAAGTCGGCGCGGATCGTGCCCTTTTCCGCCTTCTTCGGATCCGTCGCGCCCATCAGGTCGCGGTTCGTGAGGATCGCGTTCTCGCCTTCCAGAACCTGGATTACCACCGGGCCCGAGATCATGAATTCGACGAGGTCCTTGAAGAACGGACGCTCGGCGTGCACGGCGTAGAATTTCTCCGCTTCGGCGCGCGACAGGTGCGCCATGCGCGCCGCCACGATCTTCAGGCCGGCGTTTTCGAAACGGCTGTAGATCTGGCCGATCACGTTCTTCGCCACCGCATCCGGCTTGATGATCGACAGGGTGCGCTCGATTGCCATAAAAACTCCAAGAAATTAAGAGGTTACAGTTTCAAATGAATCCGTTATTGTAACACGTTCCCGTGTATCATTGCGATTGAACCCTTACACGGACGAAAGGTTCTAATACATCGTGTTTCACGGCGCCGAGGCGTTGAAACCTCCGCCCTCGAAACCAATCTTAGGGGTAGCGGCCTCACGGTTTTTTGCGGCGCAACAAGCGCGCCGCCCGCCGGCGGCGCCGCCACGTTCCATGTTAGGAGAAACCATGAACGACTCGTACAACTTCGGCCGCAGCGGCGCGATCAGCACGGCCGAGACTCGCAACCGCGTGCTGCGCAACACCTACTGGCTCCTCGCGCTGTCGATGGTGCCGACCGTGCTCGGCGCGTGGATCGGCGTCGCAACGGGTTTCTCGCTGTTCGCCGCGACGAGCCCGATGATGAGCCTCCTCGCGTTCTTCGCGATCGCGTTCGGCTTCATGTTCGCGATCGAGCGCACGAAGAACAGCCCGGCCGGCGTGTTCGTGCTGTTCGGCTTCACGTTCTTCATGGGCCTGATGCTGTCGCGCCTGCTGAGCTTCATTCTCGGCTTCTCGAACGGCCCGTCGCTCATCATGCTCGCGTTCGGCGGCACCGGCGTGATCTTCGCCGCGATGGCGACGGTCGCGACCGTCAGCAAGCGCGATTTCTCGGGCCTCGGCAAGTGGCTCTTCGTCGGCGTGATCGTGCTCCTGCTCGCGATGGTCGCGAACATGTTCCTGCAGTTGCCGGCGCTGATGCTAACCGTGTCGGTACTCGCGATCGTGATTTTCTCGGCGTACATGCTGTTCGACGT
Source organism: Burkholderia sp. ABCPW 14 (assembly GCF_001523835.1). NCBI lineage: Bacteria > Pseudomonadati > Pseudomonadota > Betaproteobacteria > Burkholderiales > Burkholderiaceae > Burkholderia > Burkholderia sp. ABCPW 14. The sequence goes on from NZ_LOVS01000053.1 coordinate 17,587, forward strand.
CCAGCGCGTCGTGAACGGCGGCGAAACCAACTACATCAGCGCGACGCTCGCGATCTATCTCGATCTGTACAACGTGTTCACGAACCTGCTCGCGCTGCTCGGCATCTTCGGCGGCAATCGCAACTAAGCCTGAGCGACACCTCGTCGCGCGTCACGATAAACCGGCCCTCGGGCCGGTTTTTTCTTGCGTGTGCACCGCGCGGGCGCCAGCGTCACGCGCGCTCGAAGAGCGCGATCGACTCGACGTGCGACGTGTGCGGGAACATGTTGACGACGCCCGCGCCCTTCAGGCGATAGCCGGCCTCGTGCACGAGGAGACCCGCGTCCCGCGCGAGCGTCGACGGATTGCACGACACGTAGACGATCCGCGCAGGCAGCGGCCCGACGCCGCTCTGCACGATATCCGCGAGCGCCTTCGACACCGCGAGCGCGCCTTCACGCGGCGGATCGATCAGGAACTTGTCGAACGCGCCGAGTGCGCGCAGATCGTCGGCCGTGACCTCGAACAGGTTGCGGCATGCAAACGACGTATGGCTGTCGACGCCGTTTTCCTTCGCATTCTCGAGCGCGCGCGACGTCAGCGTTTCGCTGCCCTCGATCCCGACCACCTCGCGCGCGAGCCGCGCGAGCGGCAGCGTGAAGTTGCCGATCCCGCAGAACAGATCGAGCACGCGATCGTCGCGCGAGGGCGCGAGAAGGCGCAGCGCGCGGCCGACGAGCACGCGGTTGATCTGATGATTGACCTGCGTGAAGTCGGTCGGCTTGAACGGCATCCGGATTCCGTATTCGGGCAGCGTGTAGTCGAGCTGCACGTCGAGCGGATAGAACGGCGCGACCGTATCCGGCCCCTTCGGCTGCAGCCAGAACTGTACGCGGTGCGCGTCGGCGAATTCGCGCAACAGCGCCTCGTCGGCCGCATTGATCGGCTCGAGCACGCGCAGCACGAGCGCCGTCACCTGCGAGCCGACCGCGAGCTCGATCTGCGGCATGCGGTCGCGGATCGACAGTTGCTCGACGAGCCGACGCAGCGGCACGAGCATCGCCGACACATGCGGCGGCAGCACTTCGCAGCTCGTCATGTCGGCGACGTAGCTGCTCTTCTTCTCGTGGAAGCCGACGAGCACGCCGCCCTTCTTCGCGACGTGGCGCACGGTGAGGCGCGCCCGATACCGGTAGCCCCACGACGGACCGTGAATCGGCGCGAACATCGCCTCCGCGCGCAGCTTCGCGAGATGCCACAGATTGTCCTCGAGCACGCGCTGCTTGATCGCGACCTGCGCGCGCATGTCGAGATGCTGCATCGAGCAGCCGCCGCAGGTGCCGAAAAACGCGCATTTCGGCTGCGTGCGCATCACGCTCGGGCGCAGAATATCGACGACCTGCGCCTGCTCGTAGGTCGGCTTCCTGCGGAAGCTCGAATACGTGACGCGCTCGCCGGGCAACGCGCCCTCGACGAAGATCACCTTGCCGGGCTCGCCGTTTTCGTCGACGACGCGGCCGACGCCGCGCGCTTCCATGTCGAGCGAATCGATATCGAGAACCGGGGCGCGATCGGGGGCGGCGGGCGCATTCGACGCGCGGCGCGAGGAGAGAGGGACGGCTTCTGACACCAGCTTTTCCTGACGAACGATTGTGGGGAAAGGCGAGATTGTAGACGAACGGCCGTCACACAATGGAGATTCGACGATGCGACTCATCAGTTGGAACATCCAATGGGGACGGCACGCCGACGGCACGGTCGACCTCGCTCGCACTGTCGACGCCGCCCGGCGGCTCGGCGACTTCGACGTGCTGTGCATGCAGGAAGTCACGCGCGGCTTTCGCGCGCTGCCGGGCGGCCCGTCCGACGATCAGTATGCCGAACTGGCCGCGCTATTGCCAGGCTACGTCGTGTTCGACGCGATCGGCGTCGATCTGCCGCCGCTCGAGCCGGGCGCGTCGCGCCGGCAATTCGGCAACGCGCTCGCGACACGGCTGCCCGTCGAGCGCGTGATGCGCCACGCGCTGCCGTGGCCCGCGAGCGCGGCCGCGCCATCGATGCCGCGCTGCGCGCTCGAAGTCACGCTGCGCGCGCCGCTCGGTGCGCTGCGCGTCGTCGTCACGCATCTCGAGTACTACTCGGCCGAGCAGCGGCTCGCACAGATCGACGCGCTGCGACGCCTGCATCGCGAGGCAGCCGCGCATACGCGTGCGAGCGCGCCGCCGGAGACGCCGACCGGCCCGTTCGCACCGTCGGCGCGCGCGGCCGACGCGATCGTCTGCGGCGACTTCAACAGCGCGTACCGCAGTGACGCATACCGGCGCTTTCTCGCGCCGTTTCCGGACGCGCCGCGCTTCGTCGACGCTTGGCTCGCGCGCCATCCGGGCGAGACGCCGCCGATGACGGCGGGCGTCTATGACACCGAGCAATGGAAGGAAGGGCCGCTCACGTGCGATTTCGTGTTCGTCACCGATACGCTCGTCGGCCGTCTGTCGCGCTGCGAGATCGACGGCGCAGTGCGCGCGTCCGATCATCAGCCGATCGCGCTCGAATTGAGCGACACGTAAGCACCGAAGCGCCGGTCGGCCGGCAGGCGGATGGAGGCGAACGGGAAGTGCGACGTCCGCCGCGCGGCGGACGTCCGGTCACGCGTCGAACGCGGCGAGGTATTCGGCCCAGTGCGGCGCGGGCTCCTGCACGAGCGAGTTCTTCACGAGCGCGATTTCTTCGGTGTATTCGGCGGGCGACAGGCCGCCGCGCATCTGCTGGAACCGGCAATACAGCAAGTACGTGTTCACGACGTCGGTTTCGCAGTAGTTGCGGATCTCTTCGATCCGCCCTTCCTGGAACGCCGTCCATACCTGGCTGCCATCCATCCCGAGCTTGCCCGGAAAGCCGCACAGCTTCGCGAGCGCGTCGAGCGGCGCGCTCGCGCGCGGCTGATAGAGCGCGAGCAGATCCATCAGGTCGAGGTGTCGCGTGTGATAGCGCGACAGGTAGTTGTTCCACTTGAACTCGCGATCATCCTCGCCCATGTCCCAGTAGCGCGGCGCCGCGACGCCGTGCACGAGTCCGCGGTAATGCAGCACCGGCAGATCGAAGCCGCCGCCGTTCCACGACACGAGCTGCGGCGTGTATTTCTCGATCACGCGGTAGAACGACTGGATCAGCGTCGCCTCCGGGTCGCCGGGCGTGCCGAGCGAACGCACGCGAAAGCCGGTATTGTCGCGAAACACGCACGAGATCGCCGCGATCCGTTGCAGATGATGCGGCAGGAAATCGCCGCCCGTCTTCTCGCGGCGCGCGGCGAACGCGTGCTCGGCCACGTCGGCGTCGGCGAGGTCGGCGGGCAGATCTTCAAGACGGCGAATGCCGTCGACATCGGGAATCGTCTCGATGTCAAAAACCAGAATCGGTGTCATTGATCAGTTACAGAACGGCGTCCTTGCGTACGCCGTTGGATGCGAAAAACCGCTTGAGCCGCACGAGCGCTTCCTGCTGGATCTGGCGGACCCGCTCGCGGGTCAGCCCCATCTCGTCGGCAAGCTCCTCGAGCGTCGCGGGTTCGATGTGATTGAGGCCGAAGCGCCGCTCGATCACGTGGCGGTGCTTGTCGGACAGGCGCGACAGCCACGCGCGCGTCAGCGTCTCCAGCTCGCGGTGCTGAACCTCCGCATCGGGCGACTGGCTCTGGTCGTCGGGCAGCAGATCGAGCAGGCTGCTCGCCGGATCGAGATCGAGCGGCGCGTCGAGCGACGCGGTGTGCTCGTTCAGCGCGAGGATGTCCGTGACCTCCTCGGCCGTCTTGCCGGTCAGATACGCGATGTCGTCGATGCTCGCCTCGCGGCGTTCGGCCGCCTCGCCCGTCGACATCGAGTTCTTCTCCAGGTGGCGCTTCGCGCGCAGCACCTGGTTCAGCTCGCGGATCACGTGCACCGGCAGCCGCACCGTGCGCGCCTGATTCATGATCGCGCGCTCGATGCTCTGGCGGATCCACCAGGTCGCGTACGTCGAGAAGCGGAAGCCGCGCGTGGGATCGAATTTCTCGATCGCATGCATGAGCCCGAGGTTGCCCTCTTCGATCAGATCGAGCAGCGGCACGCCGCGATTCAGATAGCCTTTCGCGATGCTGACGACGAGCCGCAGGTTCCGCTCGATCATCACTTGCCGCGCGTCGAATTCGCCCGCCTTCGCGAGCCGCGAATAGCGTTGCTCTTCCTCGACCGTCAGAAGCGGCTTCACGCTGATGCGGTTCAGGTAGTGCTGAATCGTGTCGGCGGTGAGCTCCGCCTGCAGAAGCGCCCGGAAGTCGTCGATATCGGGCGCCGCGTCGGCTGTGCCGCCGCGCTCTTCGCCCGAGTCGTCCGAATCCGCTTCTCGCGACTCGTAGTCGCGTTCGTTGTCGGCGACGTCTTCTTCCTCGTCCGTCGAAGCACCAGCACGCTCCACCGATGCTTGCGTGGCTCGACTGATTTTCTCAGACTCGGCTTGCGGCTCGTGGCGCTTCGATTTCGGCATGGTCGTCTCGTTTATTGAGGCGGCAAATACTTCAGCGGATCGACAGGTTTACCCTGCCGGCGAACCTCGAAATGCAGCATCACGCGGTCGGAATCGTTGCTACCCATCTCGGCGATCTTCTGGCCTTTCGTCACCGCGTCCCCCTCTTTTACCATCAAAGCGCGATTGTGTGCATATGCCGTGAGATAAGTTGCGTCGTGCTTGATGATAATGAGGTTGCCGTAGCCGCGCAGCCCGTTCCCCGCATAGACCACACGGCCGTCCGCGGCGGCCTTCACGGCCTCGCCGGCCGAACCGCCGATGTCGATTCCCTTGTTCTTCGAATCGTCGAACGTGTTCAACAGCGCGCCGCGCACCGGCCACGCGAACGACACGTTGCTGCTCGCGGCAGGTGCGCTCGTGTCGCTCGGCGCAGGCGCAGCAGGCGCGGAGCTCGCGCTGGAACCGGAGCCATAGATCGGAGGCACCGCGGCCGGGCCGCTGGAGAGCGGCGGCGTCGCCGCGCCGCCCGCGATCGGTGCGGCCGTCGTCGCGCCGCCTGCCGGCGGCGCGACGCGCAGCAACTGATCGACTTCGATCTGGTTCGGGTTCGTGAGGTTGTTCCACGCGGCGATGTCGCGATAATTCTGACCGTTCTCGAGCGCGATCCGATAAAGCGTGTCGCCTGGTTTCACCCGGTAAAAGCCCGGTGGCGGCGGCGGCAGCGGCGCGGCCGGCTGCGCCGCTGCCGTCGTGCCGAGCGAACCGGAACGGTCGACGACGGGCGCCTGGTCGAGCCGCGTCGCGCACGCGCCGAGCAGCGTGAAAGCCGCCACGCAAATCGCGCGCTGAGCGAGCGAGAGCGGAACCTTCGAACGATTGTTTTGCATCGCGCGCAGCATACTCATCGGTATCAAATCACTCCGGATTTTAAAGGGACAAAGAAAACGCGATCAAGCCGCGACTCGCGCCACTGCGCGGGTGCGACGCGCTCCACGAGCGTCAGCACCTGCTCGCCCGCCTGCTCGCCGACAGGCGCGACGAGCCTACCGCCGATCGCCAATTGTTCCAGCAGCGCCCGCGGTACGTCGAGCCCCGCCGCCGCGATCACGATCGCGTCGAACGGCGCCGCAGCGGGCAGGCCCACGCGTCCGTCGCCATAATGCAGGCGGATGTTCGGCACGCGCAGCGGCCGCAAATTCAGTTTCGCGCGCTCGTAGAGCGGCTTCACGCGTTCGATCGAATACACGTCGCGCGCGACGCGGCTCAGCACCGCGGCCTGATAGCCGCAGCCCGTGCCGATTTCGAGCACGCGCTCGAGCGTGCGGCCCGCCGCGGCAAGCTCGATCATTCGCGCGACGACCGACGGCTTCGAGATCGTCTGCTGATGGCCGATCGGCAGCGCCGCATCTTCATACGCCTGGGCCGCGAGCCCCGGATCGACGAACATGTGGCGCGGCACGGCCGCCATCGCGGCGAGCACACGCGGATCGGTCACGCCGTTCGCCTGCAGCCGTTCGACCATGCGCTCGCGCACCCGTTCCGAAGTGAGCGCGAGCGCGCCCGTCAGCGCGACGTTCGGCGCGGCGCTCTTGTCGCCGCTCTTCGCAGATGCGGGCGGCGCGCCCTTCGCGCCGCCGGGCGCACCCGACGCATGCTTCTTCGCGTGCGTAGCCTTCGCCTTCGGAACGGACGCGCCAGCGGCCCCCGTCGCACCGGCCGCGCGATACGTGCGCCGATCGGGCGTGAGCGCGGATGCCGCGGCGGGCGCCGCAGCCGCCGCGGCGGTGAGGCGCTGGCGGGCGGCGTCGCCCGTCGCCTGGCGCTCGGCCGCGCGCCCTTCGGGCTTGCGCGGCTCGCGCTTCAGGTCCTCGAGCGCGAGCGGAAACCGCTTCGCGCGCTCGCCGCTCATGAAGCGCCGCTCCCAGCCCGCGCCCAATCGCGCGTGGCTGCCAGCATCTGCGTGTGCGTGAGATCGAGCTGCAGCGGCGTGATCGACACGTAGCCCGCCTCGGTCGCGTGGAAATCGGTGCCTTCGCTCGCGTCGAGCGCCTCGCCCGACGCCCCGATCCAGTAGATCGGCTCGCCGCGCGGATTGGTTTGGCGAATCACCGGCTGCGATGGATGGCGCTTACCGAGCCGGGTCACGCGCCAGCCCTTCAGCTCGTCGTAAGGCAGGTTCGGAATGTTGACGTTCAGGAGCGGCTGGCCCGGCAGCGGATTGTCGAGATAGTGGCGAACGACCTCGGCCGCGACGCGCGCCGCATCCGCGAGATGCGCCCAGTCCTTGTGAACGAGCGAGAACGCGATCGCCGGCATGCCGAACATGATGCCTTCGGTGGCGGCGGCGACCGTGCCGGAATACAGCGTATCGTCGCCCATGTTCTGGCCGTTGTTGATCCCGGACACGACGAGGTCCGGCTTCGCGTCGAGCATGCCCGTCAGCGCGATGTGCACCGAATCGGTCGGCGTGCCGTTCACGTAGTAGAAACCCGTGGTCGCCGAGCGCGACACCGAGAGCGGACGCGACAGTGTCAGGGAATTCGACGCGCCGCTGCAATTCTGCTCGGGCGCCATCACCATGACCTCGGCGATCGGGCGCAGCGCTTCGTACAGCGCGGCGATGCCGGGCGCGAGGTATCCGTCGTCGTTGCTGAGTAGTATTCGCATCCGGCGATTGTAACCGAGGAAAGATTGCGCGAGAGCGACAGCCCGGCCGCCTCGCACGCAGCGGGCAACGGTGCGCGCGAGGCGCGCCGCGCGCGGCCTCGACGCTCAGATCGCGCGCTTCTCGCGCAGCGCGGCGATCGCCTGCGCGTCGTAGCCGAGCGCGCCGAGCACCTCGTCCGTGTGCTCGCCGAGCTCGGGGCCGAGCCAGCGCGTTTCGCCCGGCGTATCGGACAGCTTCGGCGTCACGTTCGGCAGCGGGATCTCCGCGCCGCCCGCGAGTTTGAAACGCTGGATCATCTGGCGCGCGACGAATTGCGGATCGGTGAACATGTCGGCGACGCTGTAGATCCGCGACGCCGGCACGTCGGCCGCGTTCAGCACCGCGAGCGCATCGTCGATCGTGCGCTCGGCGAGCCATGCGCCGATCGCCGCGTCGATCTCCCGCGTGCGCGGCACGCGGCCGTCGTTGCGCGCGAGCGCCGGGTCGGCCGCGAGATCGTCGCGGCCGATCGCCGTCATCAGGCGCTTGAAGATCGGATCGCTGTTGCCGCCGATCACGATGCTGCCGTCGCGGCACGGATACGTGTTCGACGGCACGATGCCCGGCAGCGACGCGCCCGTGCGCTCGCGCACGAGCCCGTAGACGCCGTATTCGGGCACGACGCTCTCCATCATGTTGAAGACGGCCTCGTACAGCGCGACGTCGACGACCTGCCCCGCGCCGCCGTTCGCGTTGCGATGATGCAGCGCCATCAGCGCGCCGATCACGCCGTGCAGCGCCGCGATCGAATCGCCGATCGAGATGCCGATGCGCGGCGGCGGCAGTTCCGGGTAGCCCGTGATGTGTCGCAGCCCGCCCATCGATTCGGCGATCGCGCCGAATCCGGGACGATCGCGGTACGGGCCGGTCTGCCCGTAGCCGGAAAGGCGCACCATCACGAGGCCCGGATTTTCCGCGGAGAGCACGTCGTAGCCGAGCCCGAGCTTTTCGAGCAGACCCGGGCGGAAGTTCTCGACGACGATGTCGGCTTCGCGCGCGAGGCGGCGCACGATCTCCTTGCCCTCGTCGGACTTCAGGTTGATCGTCACCGATTTCTTGTTGCGCGCCTGCACCGACCACCACAGCGACGTGCCGCCCGCCTCCGGATACAGCTTGCGCCACTTGCGCAGCGGGTCGCCGCCATCCGGATCTTCGATCTTGATGACTTCCGCGCCGAACTCGGCGAAGAGGCGCGCGGCGAACGGGCCCGCGATCAGCGTGCCGAGTTCGAGCACCTTGACGCCCGCGAGCGGGCCGTGGGTTGCGCTCATGTCGCTTCCTTGGATCGTTGAACGAAGCGCGGCGTTCGGCCGCGCGGTGCCGGCGTGCGCCGCCTAGATGGTGCGCCTGTCGAGCATCGCACGGGCGATCGTGCCGGCGTCGACATATTCGAGCTCGCCGCCCACCGGCACGCCGCGCGCGAGCCGCGTGACGGCTAGGCCGCGCGCCTTCAACGTCTGGCCGAGGTAGTGCGCGGTCGCCTCGCCTTCGTTCGTGAAGTTCGTCGCGAGCACGACTTCCTTCACGACGCCGTCCGATGCGCGGCGCACGAGCCGGTCGAAATGGATCTCCTTCGGACCGATGCCGTCGAGCGGACTCAGGCGGCCCATCAGCACGAAGTACAGCCCGCGGTAAGTCATCGTCTGCTCGAGCATGATCTGATCGGCCGGCGTCTCGACGACGCACAGCAGCGTCGGATCGCGCTCCGGATCGCTGCAGACCTCGCAGATCTGCGCCTCCGTGAACGTGTTGCACTTCTCGCAGTGCCTCAGATGCTCGGTCGCGAACAGGAGCGACCGTCCGAGCCGCTGCGCGCCCTCCCGATCGTGCTGCATCAGGTGGTACGCGATGCGCTGCGCGGACTTCGGTCCGACGCCCGGCAGCGCGCGCAGCGCTTCGACGAGCCCGGACAGCGCGGAAGGCGGCTTGATGCTCATGCGCAAACGGCGTCGACCAAACGGTTCATCGTCAGAACGGCAGCTTGAAGCCGGGCGGCAGCGGCAAGCCCGCCGTCATGCCGCTCATCTTCTCCTGCGACGTCGCCTCGGCCTTGCGCACCGCATCGTTGAACGCGGCGGCGACGAGGTCCTCGAGCATGTCCTTGTCGTCGGCGAGCAAGCTCGGATCGATCGACACGCGGCGCACTTCGTTGCGGCAGGTCATCGTCACCTTGACGAGCCCCGCGCCCGACTGGCCCTCCACTTCGACAAGGGCCAGTTGCTCCTGCATCTTCTTCATGTTTTCCTGCATCTGCTGGGCCTGCTTCATCAGCCCGGCGAGTTGGCCTTTCATCATGGACTTGCTCCTTCGTAATCGATTGCGAACGGGCGCGATCTTAGCGCCGGTTCATGAATATGGGAATCGGACGCGGGGAAGCGTCCGATTCGCGTCAATGCAGCGTCGGCGCGGCGCCGTCCGCAGCGCCCGCTTCCGGGCCGACGGGTCGGATCGAACCCTCGACGATGCTCGCGCCGAATTCGCGCAGCAACTGCTGGACGAACGGATCGCCGCTCATTTCCTGCTCGGCCTCGCGCTGCCGCTTCGCGCGCCCGGCGGCGGCGATCGCGGCCGCGGTGCGGCGCGCCGGCCCGACTTCGACCGAGACGTCGACCGGCTTGCCGAGCGCATCCGCGAGCGCCGCCTTCAGCTTCGAGACTTGCGCGGCATCCGCGTATTGCGGCACCGGCACGGCGAGCTTGAGCACGCCGCCGTCGACCGACGTCAGTTCGCTGTTGAACGCAAGCTGATAAGCGACGCCCTTGAGCGGCAGGCTGGCAGCGAGCGTCGGCCATTCGCCGTCGTAGCCGATCGCGTCGAGCGGAATTGCCTCCGGCAGCGGACGCGCGTCGACGGGCGGTGCGGGCGCCGGCTTCGGCGCGACCCGGACGTCGTCGGGACCGCTGTCGAATACCGGAACGAATCCGTCGTCGGGCGGGATGAAGCCGTCGTCCATCGAAAACGGCGCGTAGTCGTCAGGTGGGATGTCCTCCCACGGCGGCGGCGCGTTGCGCGACTCGGATCGCGCGTCCGCGCGCGCAGCGCCGTTCGGCGCCGCATCGCCTTGCGCCGAACGGGCGCGCGGCGTCGGCACCGGCACGCGCGGCGCGGACTTCGCCGCGGGTGCGGCAGCCGGCTCGGCCGAGCGGGCGGCGCCGGCGCCACGGCCGCGATCGGACGACACGCGCATGCCCGCGTTGCGCAGCACGTCGAGCGCCGCGGCCGCACCGGTCGCACGCGACGCGGATGCGGAAGCCGGCGCAGCGGGTGCGGCCGGTGCCGGCGCTTGCTCGGCTGCGGCAAGTGCCGGCTCCGCAGCGGTTTCAGCCGTCGATGCGGCGGCGGCAGGCGTGGCCGCGGCGATCGTCGCGACGGATGTCTGTTCGGGCGAAGCGGTCACGCGTGCGGCGGATTCGGATGCAACGCTCGGCTGCGAGTTCTCCGGCGCGCTCGACTCGGCGCGCGGCGCAGCGGAACGCGGCTGCGCGTCATCCGATCGAGCGCCGGCCGGGACATCCGCGTTCGCGGACGCGTCGTTCGTGGGCGCGTCGCCACTTCGCTCTGCGGCTGCCGGCTCAGCTTGCGCAGGCGGCAAGTCGGAGCGAGCCGCCGCCGCGCGAGCGCCAGCCGCCTTCGGCGCCTGCGCCGCAGCGGCGGTCGCGGCCAGCGCCGGCGATGCGCTGAGCGCCGCAGCCGCGCGCGCGTTCGACTTCGTCGCCGCGCCGCTCGCCTGAGCCGGCAAGCCGCCGCCTGGCGCGCCGCCGCCCGTCGTCGCGGGTTCGAACGCGAGCATCCGCAGCAGCGTCATCGTGAAGCCCGCGTATTCATCGGGCGCGAGACCGAGCTCGCCGCGCCCGATCGTCGCGATCTGATAATAGAGTTGCACCTGCTCAGGACTCATCAGTTCGGCGAAGCGGCGCAGATCGGCCGCTTCCGGCCATTCGTCGAGCACCGACGCCGGCGCGAACTGCGCCCATGCGATCCGGTGCAGCAGGCTCGCGAGATCCTGCAGCGCGGCCGAGAACGACAGGCTGCGCAGCGCCATCTCGTCGGCGACGGCAAGGATCTGCGGACCGTCGGCCGCGGCGAGCGCATCGAGGAGGCGCACCATGTAAGTCTGGTCGAGCGTGCCGAGCATGCCGGACACGGCGGTTTCCGTCACTTCGTTCGCCGAATACGCGATCGCCTGGTCGGTCAGCGACAGCGCGTCGCGCATGCTGCCTTGCGCGGCGCGCGCGAGAAGACGCAGCGCCTGCGGCTCGAACGCGATTGCTTCTTCGCCGAGAATCCGTTCGAGATGCGACACGATGTGCCCGGCCGGCATCTGCTTCAGATTGAACTGCAGGCAGCGCGACAGCACGGTGACGGGGATCTTTTGCGGATCGGTGGTCGCGAGGATGAACTTGACGTGCGGCGGCGGCTCCTCGAGCGTCTTCAGCATCGCGTTGAACGCGTGGTTCGTCAGCATGTGCACTTCGTCGATCATGTAGACCTTGAAGCGCGCATCGACGGGCGCGTACACCGCGCGCTCGAGCAGCGCGGCCATTTCGTCGACGCCGCGATTGCTCGCCGCGTCCATTTCGACATAGTCGACGAAGCGCCCTTCATCGATTTCGCGGCACGCGCGGCACACGCCGCACGGCTGCGACGTGACGCCCGTCTCGCAATTGAGCGCCTTCGCGAAGATGCGCGACAGCGTGGTCTTGCCGACGCCGCGCGTGCCTGTAAATAGATAGGCGTGATGCAAACGCCCGCCGTCGAGCGCGTGCGTGAGCGCCCTGACGACGTGCTCCTGGCCGACGAGCGAAGCGAAATCCTTCGGACGCCACTTGCGTGCGAGAACTTGATAGGTCATCGGGAAATTGTATCAGCAACGCTGCGCCGCGCCGACAGGTTGAACGCCGCAAAGCACGCGCACATCGGGGCCGGTTGGGAAGCGAAAGGAAAGGGAGGAAAACGGAAGAACGCAAGCGGGAAATACAAGCGAAAGGTGACGAGCCCGACCCTCGGCACTGGCGGAAAACGGCTGTGGCTGCTTCGTTCCCGACCTGACCAGGTTGACCGCCCCACCATGCGAGGAGGCCCGTCACGGCGCATTCTAGCATCGCTTCGCGCGCGGCGCGACCGTTATTCGCATACGAGACGGCAAACCGCGCCATTGCCGACGTCGATCCGCGCTTTCCCGAACGCGCCGCCGCCCGATCCTTGCCCGCCTCTTGCAATTCGCCGCGCCGCGCCCATTTGATGCACACGCGGGCGGCGAGCCGGATGCGCATCCCCCCTATTCGCGCAGCGGCTACTATCGCCGTCAACAGCGGATAGCAATTTAGGCTAATATGACGCCCGAATGACCCGCGAGCCGCGGCATGCAGCGCTCACGCTCTTCTTTTCGCAAGAGCGTAGCTTCCTGCCCCGGCGACCGGCAAAGCCCGAGGGCAGCCGGCGCAGGCAGTCCCCGAACCGAAAGAGGTATTGACCCAATGAGCGAACAGATCAAACACATCAGCGACGCATCGTTCGAGCAGGACGTCGTCAAGTCCGACAAGCCGGTCCTGCTGGACTTCTGGGCCGAGTGGTGCGGTCCGTGCAAGATGATCGCCCCGATCCTCGACGAAGTCGCGAAGGACTACGGCGACAAGCTGCAGATCGCGAAGATCAACGTCGACGACAACCAGGCGACGCCCGCGAAGTTCGGCGTGCGCGGCATCCCGACGCTGATCCTCTTCAAGAACGGCGCGGTCGCCGCGCAGAAGGTCGGCGCGCTGTCGAAGTCGCAACTTACCGCGTTCCTGGACAGCCATCTCTAAACGGATACACTGCGGCGCATGTGTTGTCAGCCGACAACACATGCGCCGCGAAATCCGCCGATCGGTCGCTCAAGCCCGAATCGGCCTATGCTAGAATTAAAAACGTCGACAAGACGCACATAAGTCTCTGAGCGCTTCCGCTCGCCCTCCTCCCTATATCTTTCGTCGCATCTCCTCCCTGGCGGGATCTCCGTATGCATTTATCCGAGCTCAAGTCTCTGCACGTCTCCGAATTGATCGAAATGGCCAATGGCCTGGAGATCGAAAACGCGAACCGCCTGCGCAAGCAGGAGTTGATGTTCGCCATTCTCAAAAAGCGCGCCAAGACGGGAGAAACGATCTTCGGCGACGGCACGCTCGAAGTGCTGCCGGACGGTTTCGGCTTCCTGCGCTCGCCGGAAATGTCGTACCTCGCGAGCACCGACGACATCTACATCAGCCCGTCGCAGATCCGCCGCTTCAACCTGCACACCGGCGACACGATCGAAGGCGAAGTCCGCACGCCGAAGGACGGCGAGCGCTACTTCGCGCTGGTGAAGGTCGACAAAGTCAACGGGCAGCCGCCCGAGGCCTCGAAACACAAGATCATGTTCGAGAACCTCACGCCGCTGCATCCGAACAAGCCGCTGTGGCTCGAACGCGAAATGCGCGGCGAGGAAAACGTCACGGGCCGCATCATCGACATGATCGCGCCGATCGGCAAGGGCCAGCGCGGCCTGCTCGTCGCGTCGCCGAAGTCGGGCAAGACCGTGATGCTCCAGCACATCGCGCACGCGATCAAGCAGAACCACCCGGACGTGATCCTGTTCGTGCTGCTGATCGACGAGCGTCCTGAAGAAGTGACCGAAATGCAGCGCTCGGTCGCGGGCGAAGTGATCGCGTCGACGTTCGACGAACCGGCCACGCGTCACGTGCAGGTCGCCGAAATGGTGATCGAGAAGGCCAAGCGCCTCGTCGAAATGAAGCACGACGTCGTGATCCTGCTCGACTCGATCACGCGTCTCGCCCGCGCGTACAACACCGTGATCCCGGCATCGGGCAAGGTGCTGACGGGCGGTGTCGACGCGAACGCGCTGCAGCGTCCGAAGCGCTTCTTCGGCGCGGCGCGCAACATCGAGGAAGGCGGCTCGCTGACCATCATCGGCACCGCGCTGATCGAAACCGGCAGCCGCATGGACGACGTGATCTACGAAGAGTTCAAGGGCACCGGCAACATGGAAGTGCACCTCGAGCGCCGCCTCGCGGAAAAGCGCGTGTATCCGTCGATCAACCTGAACAAGTCCGGCACGCGTCGCGAGGAAATGCTGATCAAGCCCGAGATCCTGCAAAAGGTCTGGGTGCTGCGCAAGTTCATCCACGACATGGACGAAGTCGAAGCGATGGAATTCCTGCTCGACAAGATCCGCCAGACGAAGGGCAACGCAGAATTCTTCGATCTGATGCGCCGCGGGGGCTGACGCCCGCTCGCTCGCATGCCGCAGCGAAGAACCGCCCGTTCGCCGGGCGGTTTTTTTATAGATCAACATGTACGTGAACGTACACGTTGATCTATAATCGCGGACATCGATCCTTCGTCGTCCGGAGATTTCCTCGCCATGAGCGACACCCCGTCCACCCTGCTCCTGACCGTACGCGACGCCGCCGCGCGGCTCGGCGTGACGCCGCGCACGCTCAAGTACTACGAGGAGCGCGGGCTCGTCACGCCGTCGCGCAGCGAAGGCCGCTACCGGCTGTACGACGCCGCGGATCTCGAGCGCTTCGAGCGCATCCTGCGGCTGCGCGCGCTCGGCTTCTCGCTGCACGGCATCACCGAGATGCTGAAGCGCCCCCTCGAAGCGACGGGCGACGGACGACGGCGCTACTCGGACGCGTCGCTGCGCGACATTCACGCGGACCTGTCGCAGCAGATCGCGACGCTCGATGCGCGCATCGCCGCCGCGCAGCGTGAATTGAAGGAGGTGCGCGCGCTGAAGAAGGAATTGCTGCACGACATCGATTATGTCGAGCGCCGGCTCGCCGGCGAAAACCCCGACGAGCTGATCGCCCAGCGCCGGGCCGCGGTGCACGGCCGCCAATCGAGCAGCCGCAAGACGGGCGGGACCGACGCATGAGCGCGACGCCGGATCGGCCGCCGCTCTGGAGCGTCGCGAACCTGCGCGGCGATTTCTTTCCATGGGTGCTCGCGATCGTCACCGGCCTCGACTACTTCGACAACGCGGCGTTCTCGTTTTTCGCGAGCTACATCGCGGGCGGAATCAATGCGTCGCCGGACGAGCTCGTGTGGGCATCGAGCACGTATGCGGTGACCGCGGTGCTCGGCATCCTGCAGCAGCAATGGTGGGTCGACCGGCTCGGGCATCGCCGCTACGTCGCCGGCTGCATGCTGATGTTCTCGCTCGGCGCAGCCGCCGCGGCGCTCGCGGACACGTCGCTGCAGCTCGCATTCGCACGCGGCTTCCAGGGCTATTTCATCGGCCCGATGATGGGCGCGTGCCGGATCCTGATCCAGACCAGCTTCGCGCCGAAAGACCGCCCGCCCGCGACGCGCGCGTTCCTCATCATGCTGCTGCTCGGCAGCTCGCTCGCGCCGATCGCGGGCGGCCTGCTCGTCGCGCATTTCACATGGCGCGCCCTGTTCGCGTGCACGGTGCCGACGGGCATCCTGTTCGCCGCGCTCGCGTTCGTCGCGCTGCCGGATTCCGGCCATACGCCGCCCGACGAGCGCGGCAGCGCGCACTTCTGGCCGTACGTGATCTTCGCGCTCGCGCAGGCCGCGCTGCAGATCGTGATGCAGCAGGTGCGCTTCCAGCTCTTCGCCGGCTCGCCGCAGCTCGTGCTGCTGACAGCGGGCGGCCTCGCCGCGCTCGCGTGGTTCGGCCATCACCAGTGGCACCATCCGGCGCCGCTCGTGCGGCTGTACGCGTTTCGCGAGCGCACGTTCCAGGTCGGCCTGCTGCTCTACATGTTCTATTACTACGAGACGACGGGCTACAGCTACCTGATCTCCCGCTTTCTCGAAACCGGGCTCGGCTATCCGGTCGAGAACGCCGGGCGGCTCGTCGGCACGATGTCGCTGATCTCCGCGAGCGCGCTCTTCGTCTATCTGCGCTATGCGAAGCGCCTCACGCACAAGAAATGGATCATCGTGCCGGGCTTCGCGATGGCCGCGTTCGCCGCACTGTGGATGACGCGGATGGCGCCCGACGTCGGCCAGGCCGCGCTCGTCGTGCCGCTCCTGATGCGCGGGCTGCTGCTCCTCTTCATCGTGCTGCCCGTCGCGAATCTGACGTTCCGCGTGTTCGCGATCGAAGAGTATTCGCACGGCTACCGGCTGAAGAACATCGTTCGACAACTGACGATCTCGTTCTCGACTGCGTCCGTCATCATCGTCGAGCAGCACCGGCTCGCCGTGCATCAGACGCGGCTCGTCGAGCAGGCGAACGTCTACAACCCGCTGTTCCAGCAGACCATCGATACGCTGACGCGCAGCTTCGCCGAGGCGGGCCACGCGCTGAACGAGGCGCACGCGCTCGCGCTCGTCACCGTGAGCCGGACGATCGCGCAGCAGGCGTCGTTCCTGTCGTCGCTCGACGGCTTCTATTTCCTCGCGGGCGTCGCGGTCTGCGGCGGCATCTTCGCCGCCTGGCAAAAAGAGATCGATTGAGGTACGTTTAGCGCCTGTCGTTTCACGCCCTCTCCATCCCGATGTTTTCCAAACTCACCCAGTGGTTCGACGCGCGCCGCCGCGACCGCGCGCTGCGCGCGCATCCGATTCCGGATGCGCTGTGGCGCGACACGCTCGAGCGCCTGCCGTTTCTGTCGTATCTGTCGAACGAAGACCGGGAGCGGCTGCGCGAGACGACGAGCCTCTTTCTCGCGCAGAAGTCGTTCTCGACCGCGCACGGGCTGGAGATCACCGATGCGATCGTCGTCGGCATCGCCGTGCAAGCGTGCGTGCCCGTGCTGAACCTCGGCCTCGACCTGTATCGCGGCTGGGTCGGCATCGTCGTCTATCCGGGCGAGTTCGTGATCCGCAAGACGGTCGAGGACGAGGACGGCGTCGTTCACGAGGTCGAGCACGACGCGAGCGGCGAAGCGTGGGAAGGCGGCCCGGTGATCCTGTCGTGGGAGGACGTGCAGATGTCGGACGGCTCGGACGCGTACAACGTCGTGATCCACGAATTCGCGCACAAGATCGACATGATGAGCGGCCCGGCCGACGGTCATCCGCCCCTTTTTCGCCGCTGGCACGCGCCGGATCTCGACGCCGAACGCTGGGCCGACGTGTTCGACCATGCGTACGACCAATTCTGCGACCGCGTCGACGCGGTGCCGGACCGCGCGTGGGCGCGCTTCGAGCGCGATTCGCTGATCGATCCGTATGCGGCCGACCACCCGTCGGAATTCTTCGCGGTCTGCAGCGAGGCGCTCTTCGTGAAGCCCCGGGCCTTCGAGGCCGAATTTCCGGAGCTTTACCGGCTGCTCGCCCGCTATTACCGGCAGGATCCCGCGCAAACGGGTGTCCTCGCGCGGCCCGCCGCGCGCGCTTGACGAAAAATTCGCCAAGCGTCTGATTTTCAGGCATAATCGCGAGCTTTCGACCTTAGGCAAGTGGCTCGCGCCGGGCTTTCGCACCGCGCAGCGCCGACCGGCGTCGATTCACGGTGCGCCCAGCACGCATGTCCGGCTGTCCGGACATGCTGCAAACCGCACCGCGATGCGCAAGCGGCGGGCTGGCTACCGCTCTTACACTGGAAAAACCATGAAACAAGGCATTCACCCGAATTACCGCGAAGTCGTCTTCCAAGACATGTCGAACGGCTTCAAGTTCATCACGCGCTCGACGATCCAGACGCGCGAAACCGTCGAGCTCGACGGCAAGACCTACCCGCTCGCGAAGATCGAAGTGTCGTCGGAGTCGCACTCGTTCTACACCGGCCAGCAAAAGATCATGGATACGGCGGGCCGCGTCGAGAAGTTCAAGAACAAGTTCGGCGCACGCGCCAGCGGCAAGGCGGCGAAGTAAGCTTCGCGCCCACGTCGGCACCGGCCTCGCGCCGAACCGGCTCCGCAAAGAAGGCAGCCCAGGCTGCCTTTTTTTGTCCCCGCTCATCCCGCACGGCCGCCGAGCGCCGCGCGGGCCATCCGGTTCGCTGACGCGCGTCGTCCAGCGCGTCTACAATGCCGGATGCTCGAAATGGCCCGCCGCGCCCGCGTCGGGCATGTCGCCCATCCTCTGCCGCCCATCTGCATGAAGCCTGTCGTTCGCCTTACCGCTTCCGCCACCCGCGCACTGCCGCGCTGGCTGCTGCTCACGCTCTGCATCGTCTATGCGGCGTTCGGGCTGTTCGGCCGCGATCCGTGGAAAAACGAGGACGCGGCGGGCTTCGGCGTGATGTGGACGATGGCGCAAGGCGGGCTGCACGACTGGCTGCTGCCGAATCTCGTCGGCAAGTTCATCACGTCCGACGGGCCGCTCGGCTACTGGCTCGGCAGCCTCGCGATCCGCGCGCTGCCGTGGATCGACGCGAGCAACGCGTCGCGCGTCTATTCGGGTGTGTTGTTCTGCGTCGCGTCCGCGTTCGTCTGGTACGCCGCGTACCTGCTCGGCCGGCGCGCCGAAATCCAGCCGTTCAAGTATGCGTTCGGCGGCGAGCCCGAGCCGCGCGACTATGGCCGCACGCTCGCCGACGGCGCGCTCCTCGTCCTGCTCGCCTGTTTCGGCCTCGCCGAGCGCGGCCACGAAACCACGCCGCAACTCGCGCAGTTCGCATGGATCGCGATGTTGGTCTACGGGCTCGTGCGCGCGATCGACAAGCCCGCGCAAGGCGCGCTCTGGTGGGGCATCGCGCTCGGCCTCGTCGCGCTGTCGGGCAATCCGGTACTCGTCGCCGCGCTCGCGGTCGGCACGCTCGCGCTCTATCTCGTCACGCCCGAGATCCGCTGCGTGCAGTTGCCCGCGATCGGGCTGCCGCTCGCCGTCGCGGTGTTCGCGATCTGGCCGTTCGCCGCGCTCGCCGCTTTCCCGGATGACGCGAGCTGGTTCTTCAATCAATGGCTGCACGGCAGCCTGATGCGCTTCTCCGGCCCGCCGACGACGGTGCTCGCGTACGCGGCGAAGAACCTGCCGCTCTTCACGTGGCCCGCGTGGCCGCTCGCGATCTGGGCATGGACGAGCTGGTCGGGCCTGCGCCGCCGGCCGCATATCGCAATTCCGCTGTCGGTCGTCATGCCGCTCGTCGCGCTCGTGATCCTGCAAAGCCAGCAGACGAACCGGATGTACATGCTGCTGCTGCCGCCCCTCGCCGTCGTCGCGACGTTCGCGCTGCCGACGCTCAAGCGCGGCGCGATCAATGCGATCGACTGGTTCGCGGTGCTGAGCTTCACCATCCTCGGCACGTTCGTGTGGCTCGTGTGGCTCGCGTCGCTGACAGGCTTCCCGCATCCGCTCGCGCGCAATCTCGGCCGCCTCGTGCCGGGCTACGAGCCGCACTTCAAGGTGCTGTCGTTCGTCTGCGCGGTCGCGGCGACCGCGTGCTGGCTGATGCTCGTGCGCTGGCGCATCTCGCGGCAGCCGAAGGTGCTGTGGCGCAGCGTCGTGCTGTCGAGCGCGGGCACGACGCTGATGTGGGTGCTGCTGATGACGCTGTGGCTGCCGATCGTCAACTACAGCCGGACCTATCGCGACGTCGCGCAGCAGATCGCCGCGCACCTGCCGTCCGACTACGAGTGCATCTCGCCCGTGCGTCTCGGCGACGCGCAGATCGCGACGTTCGCGTATTTCGGCGACATGCACTTCTCGTTCACCGAGGACTGCGACGTGATCCTGCGCCAGGACCGCGCGGACTTCGGCGAGCCGAGCTCGATGTCGCAGTATGTGTGGCGCCTCGTGTGGGAAGGCCGCCGCGCCGCCGACCGCGACGAGCGCTTCCGCCTGTACGAACGGATCGAACGCCCGAAAACGCCCGTCAAGCGCCGCCCGCCGCACAAGGCCCGCTGACCGATGCTCGGCGACATCCGCAAGATTGCCGGTCTCGCATGGCCGGTGCTCGTCGGCCAGCTCGCGATCATCGCGTTCGGCGTGATCGACACCGCAATGGTCGGCCGCTTCTCCGCGCTCGATCTCGCGGCGCTCGGGCTCGGCACGTCGATCTACATCTCCGTGTTCATCGGGCTGACCGGAATCCTGTCCGCGCTGCAGCCGATCACGGGACAACTGTACGGCGCACGACGCTACGCCGAGATCGGCGAGGAAGCGCGCCAGGCGATGTGGCTCGCCGTGCTGCTCGCGATCCCCGGCTTCCTGCTGCTGCATTTTCCGCAACCGCTGCTGCGGATCGCGCACGCGCCCGCCGAATTGCATGAGCGCACGGTCGCCTATCTGCGCATCCTGTCGTTCGGGCTGCCCGCGAGCCTCCTCTTTCGGATCTACAACGCGCTGACGAACGCGGCAGGCAGGCCGCGGCTCGCGATGATCCTGCAGCTCGGCGCGCTCGTCGTCAAAGTGCCACTCAACATCTGGTTCATTTTCGGCGGCCTCGGCGTGCCCGCGCTCGGCGGCCCCGGCTGCGGGCTCGCGAGCACGCTGATCAACTGGGCGCTCGCGATCGTCGGCTTCACGCTGCTCGCGAAGCTCGACGTGTTCGAGCCGCTCGCGATCTTCTCGCGCTTCACGCGGCCCGTCTGGCAGCGACAGAAGGCGCTCCTCATGCTCGGCGTGCCGATGGGGCTCTCGTATCTGATCGAGGTCACGTCGTACACGTTCATGGCGCTCTTCATCGCGCAGTTCGGCACGACGACGCTCGCCGGCCATCAGATCGCGAGCAACGTCGGCGCGGTGCTGTACATGACACCGCTTTCCATCGGCGTCGCGTCGTCGACGCTCGTCGCGCGCGCGCTCGGCGCGAAGCGGCTCGACGAAGCGCGCGCGCTCGGCCGGCACGGGATCGCGCTTGCATGCGCGGCCGCGTGCGTGTACGGGATCGTTGTGTTCGCGCTGCGGCCGCTGATCGTGTCGGGCTACACGCCGAATCCGGCCGTCGCCGCGGCTGCGATGCCGCTCATCGCGATCGTGACGTTCTATCACTTCTTCGACGCGCTGCAGATCACGACCGCGTTCGTGCTGCGCGCGCACAAGGTCGCCGTCGTGCCGACTGCGATCTATGCGATCGCGCTGTGGGGCGTCGGGCTCGGCGGCGGCTATCTGCTCGGCTTCGACGTCGGCGGCGTCGTGCCGGCGTCGCTCACTGGCGCGCGCGGCTTCTGGACCGCCAACACGGCGAGCCTGATCCTCGCGGGCGGCGGGCTCGCGCTCTATCTGCGACGCATCGGACGGCGAAAGCTGAGCGCCGGGAGCTGAGCGCCGGGCGGTGACGGGCGGTGACGGGCGGCAGGTGCGGCCCGCTTCCCGCCCTTGCGCTTTTCGATGCGCGCCTTCCGCCTTCCGCCTTCCGCCTTCCGCCTTCCGCCTTCCGCCTTCCGCCTTCTGTCTTCTGTCTTCTGTCTTCTGTCTTCTGCCTTCCGGCGCTCGGCTTCTCGCTCCTATGTCGTGCCTGCACGTCAGCGCCCACGCGCCAGTTCCCCCGAGTGGCGTATCGCCAAGTACGGCATCGTCGCGCCGCACCGCGCGTGAGTGCGGCGGCGTCGGCCGCCGCCGCGGTCGTCACGCATGCGCGCGCGCGTCGGCGGCATCACGTTGTTCGAACACGTCGCGCGCGGCGAACAGCGCGTTGAGCGCGGCCGGGAAGCCCGCGTACACGGCCATCTGCATGAACACCTCGACGATCTCGTCGCGCGTGCAGCCGACGTTCAGCGCCGCCTCGATGTGCACCTTCAGTTGCGGCTGCGCGTGACCCAGCGTCGCGAGCGACGCGATCGTCGCGATCTCGCGCCACCTCAGATCGAGCTGCGGCCGGCTATAGATGTCGCCGAAGCCGAACTCGACGAGCAACCGCCCGAAGTCGGGCGCGATCGGCGCGAGCGCCTCGACCACGCGCTCGCCGACGTCGCCGTCGATTTCCTTCAGCTTGTTCCAGCCTCGCGTATAGCGGTCTTCTACGGTGTGTTGCTCCATCGTTCGTCCTTGTCCGGTTGAGGTTGATTCGCCTGTCGAATCGCGTCGCGCTCGGCCCGCTCGTAGTACGCGATCTTGTCGACGATCGCGTCGAGGTTCGTCTGCAGCGTGTCGATCTGCGCGCGCACCCTGTCGCGATGCGCGGCGAGAAGCGCACGCCGCTCGCCGAGCGTCGCGTCGCCCAGCGCGCGAAGCTCGGCGAACGCGTGCATCCCGGCGATCGGCATCCCGGTCGCCTTCAGGCGCATGACGAAGCGCAGCCAATCGAGATCGGCGGGCGCGTACAGCCGGTGCCCCGACTGCGTGCGCGAGATCGACCGCAGCAGGCCGGCCTGCTCGTAGTAGCGCAGCGTGTGCGTCGACACGCCGACGAGCGCGGCGACCTGGCCGATCGTCAACGCGCGCGGGGACGTTTGCTTCGATGCGTTCGACATGACGTTCTCAAGGTTAGGACTTAGAGTGCACTCTAAGTCAAGCGGCGCGTGATGGCCAGTGGTGGCATGGTTAGAATCGCCTCGCGGCGACGGAAATCGGGCTGCCGGCGAGAACGGGCGTCGACGAATAAGCCGGCGGAGGCCCGGGCGACCCGGCGAGCTGCAGCCGATATCCGGGGCCCGGGATCTGCGGATCTCGGTCGGCAGGGTTCGTGATTGCGGATTGCCCCCGGATACGTCGCGTTCGGTTTCCTGTGAGCGGCTGCGCCACGGCTTTGGATGCGTCGCTTCCGTTTTTGGGCTTGCGGTCTTCGGCTTGCCGTTTTCCGTTTTCGGCGATCGGCTTGCGACTTGCGACTTGCGACTTGCGACTTGCGGCTTGCGGCTTGCGGCTTGCGACTTGCGGCTTGCGGCTTGCGGCTTGCACACGATGCCCGACAAACGGACGACCGCCAACGATACGCGCCCGTTCGTGATGCCAAGCAACGACCACCGCTGCCAGCCCATCAACGCTTCGATACGCGCCACACCGCCCGCTCGCCTCCGTCCGGCCCGATTTCCGTCAAAGATGGTAAAAACCCGCCCACATGCCCCGCCGCAGCCTTTACAGTGTCGCCATCGATGCGCAACATTGCCCCCGCTGTCTTAAAAAGGGCACGCATTTGTCCTATGCTTGAACGCAACGCCCGGCCCGCGCCACGCGCCCGCGTCCGTTCCGACACCCATTCATCCGTTTCGTCACAAGGGAGTCCCCGCCATGCTGAAAAAGCTGCTGATGCTGATCGTCGCACTGTCGCTTTCGCTGACCGCAGCGTTCGCCGCCGCGGTCGAAGTCAATACCGCCGATCAGGCGGCGCTCGAATCGGTGAAGGGCCTCGGACCGGTGAAGTCGAAGGCGATCATCGACGAGCGCGCGAACCACGGCCCGTTCAAGGACGCCGACGATCTCGCGAGCCGCGTGAAGGGTCTCGGCACGAAGTCCGTCGCCAATCTCGAGGCGGCAGGCTTGACGATCGGCGGCTCGTCCACGCCGCCGGCGGGCGCGAAGGCGAAGACCAGCACGGCGAAGCCGGCCGCGACCACGACGACCGCCGCACCCGCGCAGACGCCGGCCACGACGACCGCAACGCCCGCACCGTCCGCGACGACTCCGTCGCCTGCCGCGAGCACGCCGGCGACGGCGGCGAGCACGCCGGCCGCGAAGAAGACGCGCGCGTCGAAGAAGAAGGAAAAAGCCGCAGCCGCGGCGAGCGCCTCGACCGACGCGAGCGCGCCGGCCGCCGCGTCGTCGACGAAAGCGAAGGGCTCGAAGAAAAGCAAGAAGAACAAGGCGGCGACGCCCGCGTCCGCTGCATCGGGCGCATAAGTCGGGCGCCGCGCGTCGCGCGCGGCGTCTTCGTTCCACCGGCGCCGTTCGCGGCGCCGCCTCAACCTAGCAGGTGAATCATGGGTCTACTCGACATCGTTGGCGGTCTGATCGGCGGCCAAGGCGGCAATCAGAACGCGCTCGTCAGCGCCGCGCTGGAGTTCATCAACAACCAGCCGGGCGGCCTGAACGGCCTCATCGAGAAATTCAACGCGGGCGGCGCGGGCGGAATCATCGGCTCGTGGATCGGCACCGGCGAAAACCAGCCGATCTCGCCGGAGACGCTGCAGAATGTGCTCGGCTCGGACACGGTCGGCGCGCTCGCGCAGAAGATCGGCGTCGATCCGCAGCAGGCATCCGGCATCCTCGCGCAGGTGCTGCCGCACGTCGTCAACGGCGCGACGCCGAACGGCGAAGTGCCGGCGAACGGCCAGCTCGACACGTCGAACGTGCTCGGCACGCTGTCGCAGCTGGCGGGCCTGTTCGGCAACAAGCAGGCCTGAGCGGCAGCGCACGGCATCGCGTGCGGCGCTGTCGGCGCCCCGCGCGATGCCCCCGCCACGGCGGCCGCAGAAACGCGCCGCCGGTAAAAAAACACCCCGCTTGCGCGGGGTGTTTGCTTTTGCGAGCCGGATGAAACGCCGGCTCGCTCGGCCTGAACGCGGCGATCAATGCACGACGCGCTCGAACACGAACTTGCCGTCCTGCACGTCGACCGGAATCACGTCCTTCGGACCGAAGCGGCCCGCGAGAATGAGCTTCGCGACCGGATTCTCGATCTCCTGCTGGATCGCGCGCTTGAGCGGCCGCGCGCCGAAGAGGGGATCGTAGCCGACCTTGCCGATCTGCTCGAGCGCCGACTCGGATACGTCGAGCTCCATGTCGAGCTTCGCGAGCCGTTCGTGCAGACGCGCGAGCTGGATCTTCGCGATCGACTGGATATTGCTGCGATCGAGCGCGTGGAACACGACGACGTCGTCGATCCGGTTCAGGAATTCAGGGCGGAAATGCTGCTTGACCTCGCCCCACACCGCGTCCTTGATCTCTTCCTGCGACGAGCCCGACATCGCCTGGATCAGCTGCGAGCCAAGGTTCGACGTCATCACGATCACCGTGTTCTTGAAATCGACGGTGCGCCCCTGCCCGTCCGTCATCCGGCCATCGTCGAGCACCTGCAGGAGCACGTTGAACACGTCCGGGTGCGCCTTCTCGATCTCGTCGAGCAGGATGACGCTATACGGCTTGCGGCGCACAACTTCGGTCAGATAACCGCCCTCCTCGTAGCCGACGTAGCCGGGCGGCGCGCCGATCAGCCGCGCGACGCTGTGCTTCTCCATGAACTCGCTCATGTCGATTCGGATCAGATGCTCTTCGGTATCGAACAGGAAGCCGGCGAGCGCCTTGCACAGCTCGGTCTTGCCGACGCCCGTCGGGCCGAGGAACAGGAACGAGCCATACGGACGGTTCGGATCGGACAGGCCCGCGCGCGAACGGCGGATCGCGTCGGCGACCGCGTTGATCGCCTCGTTCTGGCCGACGACGCGCTCATGCAGTTTCTCTTCGATGTGCAGGAGCTTTTCGCGCTCGCCCTGCATCATCCGCGACACGGGAATGCCCGTCGCGCGCGACACGACCTCGGCGATCTCCTCCGCACCGACCTGCGTGCGCAGCAGGCGCGGCCGCGTCGGGTTGTGCTGCTCGCTTTCCTCCGCCTGCGTGACCTGCTTGAGGCGCGCCTCGAGCTGCGGCAGCTTGCCGTACTGGAGCTCCGCGACCTTCTCGAGCTTGCCTTCGCGCTGCAGCCGCGTGATGTCGGCGCGCACTTTGTCGATCTCTTCCTTCAGTTGCGCGCTGCCCTGCACGGCCGCCTTCTCGGCCGTCCAGATCTCTTCGAGATCCGCGTACTCGCGCTCGAGCCGCTGAATTTCCTCTTCGATCAATTGCAGGCGCTTTTGCGACGCTTCGTCCTGCTCCTTCTTCACCGCTTCGCGCTCGATCTTCAACTGGATCAGACGGCGATCGAGCCTGTCCATTTCTTCGGGCTTCGAATCGATTTCCATCTTGATCTTCGACGCCGCTTCGTCGATCAGGTCGATCGCCTTGTCGGGCAGGAAGCGGTCGGTGATGTAGCGATGCGACAGCTCCGCAGCGGCGACGATCGCCGGGTCGGTGATCTCGACGCCGTGGTGCAGTTCGTACTTCTCCTGCAGGCCGCGCAGGATCGCGATCGTCGCCTCGACGCTCGGCTCGTCGACGAGCACCTTCTGGAAGCGGCGCTCGAGCGCGGCATCCTTTTCGATGTACTTGCGGTATTCGTCGAGCGTCGTCGCGCCGATGCAGTGCAGCTCGCCGCGCGACAGCGCCGGCTTCAGCATGTTGCCCGCGTCCATCGCGCCTTCGGCCTTGCCCGCGCCGACCATCGTGTGGATCTCGTCGATGAAGACGATCGTGCGGCCTTCGTCCTTCGCGATGTCGTTGAGCACCGCCTTCAGGCGCTCCTCGAACTCGCCGCGATACTTCGCGCCGGCGAGCAGCGCCGCCATGTCGAGCGACAGCACGCGCTTGCCCTTCAGCGTCTCAGGCACCTCGCCGTTGACTATCCGCTGCGCGAGCCCTTCGACGATCGCCGTCTTGCCGACGCCCGGCTCGCCGATCAGCACCGGGTTGTTCTTCGTGCGGCGCTGCAGGATCTGGATCGAGCGGCGGATCTCGTCGTCGCGGCCGATGACGGGATCGAGCTTGCCCGCGCGCGCGCGCTCTGTCAGGTCGACCGTGTATTTCTTCAGCGCCTCGCGCTGGCTTTCCGCGTCCTCGCTGTGCACCTGCGAGCCGCCGCGCACCGCGGCGACCGCGGATTCGAGCGCCTTGCGCGTGAGCCCGTGCTGGCGCGCGAGACGGCCCGCCTCGCCCCTGTCGTCGGCGACGGCGAGCAGGAACATCTCGCTCGCGATGAACGTGTCGTTGAGCTTCTGCGCCTCCTTGTCGGCCTGGTTCAGGAGGCTCGCGAGTTCGCGGCCGACCTGAATGTCGCCACCCGTGCCCGTCACTTGCGGCAGGCGCGAGATCGCTTCGTTGAGCGCGCCTTGCAACGCCTGGATGTGCACGCCCGCGCGCGACAGCAGCGCGCGCGCGGAGCCGTCCTGCTGCGCGATCAGCGCGGCGAGCACGTGAACGGGTTCGATGTACTGGTTATCGCGCCCGGCGGCGAGACTTTGCGCGTCCGCGAGCGCCTCTTGGAATTTGGTGGTGAGCTTGTCGATTCTCATGAATGAGACCTCCATTGCGAATAGCAACCAAATGAGGATGGTTATCCGCCTTTCAAGCCGGTTTTTTATTGAGGCACAGCAAGGGACGCGTCACACGGGCGCGTGACGGCAACGAGAACGCGCACGGCGGCGACGCGGCCGCGCGCGCGAAACCAAAAGCGCCGGGAAAGCGCCGCGCGGCGTCAGCCGGCGACGGTCACCGGCACGCGGAGTTCGGCCACGGGCACGATCCGCACGGGGGTGAGGCCGAGCAGCGCGGCAAGCTGCGACGCCGGCTGCGAAAGCTCGCCGATCGTGTGCTTGTCGAGCTCCGCGAAGAACGCGTCGCGAGCGGCCGCGAACACGCCCTTGAGCCTGCACGCCGACTGGATCACGCAGCTGCGATGCGACTCGGACTCGTCCGCGAAGCAGCCGACGAGCGCGAAATCGTTTTCGGTCTTGCGCACGACTTCGCCGACCGTCAGCGTGGCGGACTGCGCATTCAGGCGCAAGCCGCCGTTGCGGCCGCGCACCGTCTCGATCCAACCGAGCTCGCCGAGCTGCTGCACCACTTTCATCAAATGGTTCTTGGAAATGCCGTAGGCATCCGAGATCTCCTGGATCGTCGACAAGCCCTCGCCCCGGACCGCGAGGAACAACATGACGCGCAAAGAGTAGTCGGTGTAGTCGGTTAGTCTCATTACGAAATGGATGTTGTGTCAGTGCGATCGGCGCCCGCGCAAAAAACGCGCGTCTGCCATTGCCGATCCGACGACCGCATCATAAGATGCAAGCCATCAGCACTTTTATTGAGAGGGTGGCCGTTTATTATTGTGCGACAAAATCGCATGCCCGTGCTGCCGTATTACCCGGCCCTTTTTTTAAATGACCCACGCTTCTTCCGAAATCTCCGCGGTCGCCGCTGCGGCGACGCGCGCCGCCGAACCAACCCCGGAGAACATTCGTGCGCTCGTCGACGCGTTCTATGAACGCGTGCGCGACGATGCCCTCCTCGGCCCCGTATTCGAGCGCAAGCTCGCCGGGCGCTGGGACGAACATCTGCCGAAAATGGGCGAATTCTGGTCGAGCCTCGTGCTCGGCACGAAGCGCTACCGCGGTAACGTGCAGGCCGCGCACCAGCCGCTCGACGGCCTCGAGCCCGTGCATTTCAGCCGCTGGCTCGCGCTGTTCCTGAAGACCGTCGAGGCGCGCTACGAGCCCGCGGCGGCCGTGCGCTTCATGGAGCCCGCGCTGCGGATCGCGCAGAGCCTGCAATTGAGCCGCTTCGGCTGGGATTACCGGATTCCGGCCGAGCAGCAGGCCATCCTCGACCTGATCGCGCCGAAGCGGCCCGCGGACGACGACGCAGACGCGCGCCGGCCGCGCGGCGAGCCGTTTCCGGCGAAAATCATCGGCCGCGCGGCGCACGACGACGCGTGAGCGAACGGGCCGGCCGCCGGTTCCGGGTTCGCTCGAAACGGCCGCGCAGCGCGCCGAAGAAGGGAAAGGAAGAAGCGAAAAATCCTGCCGGATCCTGACGTTTAAACCTCAATATCGACGCAATCACGAGCACCCGAGCTCGGATGCCGCCGCCGCGTAGTGTCGTGACGCCCGAAAATTGGCGATCGATCGTCCGCGGAACCGCTCCGGACGCTCGAAATCAAGCTTGCCCGCCCCTTCGCGACGGACGAAGCGATGCTGCCCCCGCCGAAGCCCGATCGGGCGGCACCGCGCCTACGACGATTATTTCGCGTTCCCCGATTCGACGCCCCAGCGGGCGAGCGCCGCATCGTCGACGCTGCGCGCGTCGACCCAGCGCTCGCCCGCGGGCGTCTTCTCCTTCTTCCAGAATGGCGCCTGCGTCTTCAGGTAGTCCATCACGAACTCGCACGACGCGAACGCGTCGCCGCGATGCGTGGATACGGTCGCGACGAACACGATCTGGTCGAGCGGATAGAGCTTGCCGACGCGGTGGACGATCGCCACGTCAATGCCCGGCCAGCGCGCGATCGCGTCGTCCGCGATCGCGGCGAGCGCTTTCTCGGTCATCCCCGGATAGTGCTCGAGCTCGAGCGTGTCGACCTGCTCGCCGTCGTTCAGGTCGCGCACCGTGCCGACGAAGCACGCGACCGCGCCCACCTTCGGATTGCGCGCGCGCAGCGCCGCGATCTCCGTGCTGACGTCGAAGTCGTCCGTCTGCACCCGTACCGTCACCATTGCCGCCTCCTGTCGAGCAGTGTTAGCGCTTGAGCGCTTACTCTGGTCGCATGCAAAGCTCAGCCGCCCGTCACGGGCGGGAAGAACGCGACTTCGCAGCCGTCGGAGATCCGCGTGCCGGCGTCCGTCATCGTGTGGTTGCACGCCATCCGCAGCGCGCGGCCCTCGGCGAGCGCCTCCGCCCACGCACCGCCGCGCGTGCGCAGCCACGCGCGCACGTCGCCCACCGTCGCGACGCCGTCCGGCACCGTCACCGTCTCGCTCGCGACGCCGAGCGCTTCGCGCACGCTCGCAAAAAACTTCAGTTCGATCTTCATCGTCACAACACCGCCCGGCGTCAGCCGAGCAATTCGGAAAAAGGAATGAAACGCACCGTCTCGCCCGCGCTGATCGCGTGGTTCGGCGGATTGTCGATCAGGCCGTCGCCCCACACCGTCGACGTCAGCACGGCCGAACTCTGGTTCGGGAACAGGTCGAGCCCGCCCGCCGCGTTCACGCGCGCGCGCAGGAATTCATTGCGACGGTCGGCCTTGCTCTGCGTGAAATCGGCGCGCAGCGACACCACGCGCGGCGCGACCTGCGTCGCGCCCGCGACGCGCAGCAGGAACGGCCGCACGAATAGCAGGAACGTGACGAAGCTCGACACCGGGTTGCCCGGCAGACCGATGAAATAGGCTTCGCCGCCGTTCGTGCCGTTCGTGCCGTTCTTCGTGCCGTTCGCCGCGGCCGTAGCGTCACCCGCGCCGGCCGCCCCGCCGCGCCTGATCACGCCGAACGCGAGCGGCTTGCCCGGCTTCATCGCGATCTGCCACAGCGCGAGCCGCCCTTCCGCCTCGACCGCGGGCTTCACGTGATCCTCGTCGCCCACCGACACGCCGCCGCTCGTCACGATCACGTCGTGCTCGCGCGCCGCCTCGCGCAGCGCCGCGCGCGTCGCATCGAGCCGGTCGGGAACGATCCCGTAGTCGGTCACGTCGCAGCCGAGCCGCTCGAGGAGCCCGCGCAGCGTGAAGCGGTTCGAATTGTAGATCGCGCCCGGCTTGAGCGGCTCGCCCGGCATCGTCAGTTCGTCGCCCGTGAAGAACACGGCGACCTTCGCGCGGCGCGCGACCGCGAGCGACGCGCAGCCGACCGACGCGGCGAGCCCCATCGCCTGCGGCGTCATCCGCGTGCCAGCCGGCAGGATCACCGAACCGCGGCGGATGTCCGCGCCCTGCGTGGTGATCCATTCGCCCGCCGCCGGCGTGTGCAGGATGTCCACCTGGTCGCCCGCGGTCTCCGTCTGCTCCTGCATCACGACCGCGTCCGCGCCGGCCGGCACGGACGCGCCCGTGAAGATGCGCGCGGCCGTGCCCGGCTCGAGCGGCTTGGCCGGATGGCCCGCCGGGATCCGCTGCGACACCGTGAGGCGCCGCTCGCCGCGTGTCAGGTCGGCGGTGCGCACCGCGTAGCCGTCCATCGCGCTCGTGTTCATCGGAGGGACGTCGAGTGGCGACACGACGTCGGCCGCGAGCACGCGGTTCAGCGCATCGAGCGTCGCGACGGGCTCGGTTTCGGCGAGCGGATGTGCGGCCGCGAGAAGCGCCGCGAGCGCGTCGGCCGTCGACAGCATCGGCGCGCGCGGCGTCTGGGTGTTAGGGTGGGACATCGTCGATTGAAATTTTGACCGGATGCCGACATTGTAGCGACGGCTCCGCGCGGGTGTGGGCGATCGAATCGGCTCGATTCGATCGAGCGCGGCGGCCGTGCGTCCCGAGCGTGATGGCCTGCCGCGTTCGGCCATCGAAAAACGGACGCGTGCGGGCATCGCGGGAACGCGATTGCGGGCGCGATCAGCCGCACTCGTTGCGCAGCCGGAATCCACCCAAACGGCACGCCAAACGACACGCCGAGCAGCGAATACGAACGAAAAAGCCGCGACGCGAGTTCATCCGAAAATGATCCGATGAATTCGCGTCGCGGCTTTTCTCAGTGCCTTTCGGCACCCGACCGGCATCGAGCGAAGGCACGCCGCGAAGCGCCTCGCGTCACAGCGTCGCACCCGCGGGCTTTCTCCCTCGCACCCGCGCTGCCTGCGCGCCGCGCGCATCGCGACCGACGCGGCGCCGCCCGGCAGGCGAAGCCGGCGGCACGGCTGCCGCTCACCGCCGCCGCGCCCGCCCCGCCCCGCCCGAGCGTCACGCGCCCGTATGCGCGGCGATGACGTCCTTCACTTGTTGCGCGCTCGCGTCGACCACTTCGAAACGCTGCGGCAACGCCTCGAGCCCGTCGAACGTGGCCGGCCGCGAAGGCTCCTGCCCGAGCGCCTCGCGAATCGTCTCGCCGAACTTGATCGGCTGCGCGGTCTCGAGCACGATCATCGGCACGCCCGGCTGCAGATGCTCGCGCGCGACCTTCAGGCCGTCGGCCGTGTGCGTGTCGATCGTCGTCCGATAGCGCTCGAACACGTCGCGGATCGTCGCGATCCGGTCCTCGTGCGTGCTGCGGCCCGACACGAAGCCGAACTCGGCGACGCGCGCGAAATCGCCGCTCGCGGCAAGATTGAAGCCGCCCTTTTCCTCGACGTCGCGAAACAGCTGGACGACGCGCGCCGGATCGCGGCCGAGCAGATCGAACACGAAGCGCTCGAAGTTCGACGCCTTCGAGATGTCCATGCTCGGGCTGCTCGTGTGATACGTGTTCTCCGCGCTGCGCACGCGGTACGCGCCCGAGCGGAAAAACTCGTCGAGCACGTCGTTCTCGTTCGTCGCGACGACGAGCTTCTCGACGGGCAAGCCCATCATCCGCGCGATATGGCCCGCGCAGACGTTGCCGAAGTTGCCCGACGGCACGGTGAACGACACGCGCTCGTCGTTGCGCTTCGTCGCCGCGAAGTAGCCCTTGAAGTAGTAGACGACCTGCGCGACGACGCGCGCCCAGTTGATCGAATTGACGGTGCCGATCTTGTATTGCGCCTTGAACGCGTGATCGTTCGATACGGCTTTCACGATGTCCTGGCAATCGTCGAACACGCCCTTCACCGCGAGGTTGAAGATGTTCGGGTCCTGCAGGCTATACATCTGCGCGGTCTGGAACGCGCTCATCTTCTGGTGCGGCGACAGCATGAACACGCGCACGCCCTGCTTGCCGCGCATCGCGTACTCGGCCGCGCTGCCTGTGTCGCCCGACGTCGCGCCGAGGATGTTGAGCGTCTCGCCGTGCTTGGCCAGCGTGTACTCGAACAGATTGCCGAGCAACTGCATCGCCATGTCCTTGAACGCGAGCGTCGGACCGTTGGACAGCTCGAGCAGCGCGAGCGGCGCACCGTTCTCGACGCCAAGCGTCGTGAGCGGCGTGATGTCGGCCGCGCTCCCGCCGTGGCGCGTGTTGCAGTAGACGTCGGCCGTGTACGTGCGGCGCGCGAGCGCGCGCAGGTCGTCGGCGGGGACGTCGTCGCAGAATTTCGACAGGATCTCGAACGCGAGATCCGCGTACGGCAGCGCGCGCCAGCGCGCGAGCTCGTCCGCCGACACGCGCGGATACTCGGCGGGCAGATAGAGCCCGCCGTCGGCGGCGAGGCCGCCGAGCAGGATGTCGGAGAACGTGTGGCGCTCGCCGATGCCGGCGCCGCGCGTGGAGATGTAATTCATGTCGTCCTCAGTTGAGCGCTTCCATGCGCAGCTTCGTCACCTTCGACACAACCGTCTCGAGCGATTCGATGCGCGCGATCGCCGCGTTGACGTTCTTCTCGATCGTCTCGTGCGTGATCAGGATGATGTCGGTCTCGCCGTTCGCGTCGTCTACCTGCTCCGATTCCTTCTGCAGGAGCGCGTCGATCGAGATGCCCGAATCGGCGAGGATGCGCGTGATGTCGGCGAGCACGCCCGTCTCGTCGGCGACGCGCAGGCGCAGGTAGTAGCCGCTCGTCACCTCTTCGATCGGCAGGATCGGCGTGTTCGACAGGCTGTCCGGCTGGAACGCGAGATGCGGGACGCGGTGCTCGGGATCGGCCGTGTGCAGGCGCGTCACGTCGACGAGATCGGCGACGACGGCCGACGCCGTCGGCTCGGCGCCCGCGCCCTTGCCGTAATAGAGCGTCGTGCCGACCGCGTCGCCGTGCACGACGACCGCGTTCATCGCGCCCTCGACGTTCGCGAGCAGGCGCTTCGCCGGAATCAGCGTCGGATGCACCCGCAGCTCGATCCCGCGCTCGGTGCGGCGCGTGATGCCGAGCAGCTTGATCCGGTAGCCGAGCTCTTCCGCGTAACGGATGTCGGTCGCGGCGAGCTTGCTGATCCCCTCGACGTACGCGCGGTCGAACTGCACCGGCACGCCGAACGCGATCGCGCTCATGATCGTCGCCTTGTGCGCGGCGTCGACCCCCTCGATGTCGAAGGTCGGATCGGCTTCCGCGTAGCCGAGTTCCTGCGCGGCCGCGAGCGCGGTCGCGAAATCGAGGCCGCGCTCGCGCATTTCCGACAGGATGTAGTTCGTCGTGCCGTTGATGATGCCGGCGATGTACTGAATGCGGTTCGCAGTCAGGCCTTCGCGCAGCGCCTTGATGATCGGGATGCCGCCCGCGACGGCCGCCTCGAACGCGACCATCACGCCCTTCTCGCGCGCGGCCTCGAAGATCTCGGTGCCGTGCACCGCGAGGAGCGCCTTGTTGGCCGTCACGACGTGCTTGCCGTTCGCGATCGCGCGCAGCACCAGCTCGCGCGCGAGGCCCGTGCCGCCGATCATCTCGGCGACGATCGCGATCGACGGATCGTCGACGACCGCGTTGAAATCGTCGCCGATCGACACGCCGTTCGCGTCGCCGTCGAGGGCGGCGAGCGCCTTCGCGGGATTGCGCACCGCGACGCGCGCGATCTCGATGCCGCGTCCGGCGCGACGCTTGATTTCCTCCTGGTTGCGGCGCAGCACCTTGAAGGTGCCGCCGCCTACCGTGCCGAAGCCCAACAGGCCTACTTTGATCGGTTCCATGCTGCGTGTGATCTATTGAGTAAAAAAAGTGGAACGCGCCCGGTCATGCCGAGTGGCGCATCCGGTAGCCATCGAGGAAGCGCGCGATCCGCTCGATCGAATCGGTCAGGTCGTCGACGTTCGGCAGGAACACGACGCGGAAATGGTCCGGCGTCGGCCAGTTGAAGCCCGTCCCCTGCACGAGCAGCACACGCTCCTTCAGCAGCAGCTCGAGGATGAACTGCTGGTCGTTCTCGATCGGATAAAGCTTCGGATCGAGACGCGGGAACATGTAGAGCGCCGCTTCCGGCTTCACGCACGACACGCCCGGGATCGACGTGAGCATGTCGTACGCGAGCTCGCGCTGCTTGTAGAGACGCCCGCTCGGCACGATCAGCTCGTTGATGCTCTGATAGCCGCCGAGCGCGGTCTGGATCGCGTACTGGCCGGGCACGTTCGCGCAGAGACGCATCGACGACAGGATGCCGAGGCCCTCGAGGTAGTCGTTCGCGCGGCGGCGGTTCGCGTCCGTGAGACCCGCGACCGACATCCAGCCCGCGCGATAGCCGCACGACCGGTAGCTCTTCGACAGGCTGTTGAACGTGACCGTGATCACGTCCTCGGCAAGCGACGCGAGCGCCGTGTGCGACTGGCCGTCGTAGACGATCTTGTCGTAGACCTCGTCGGCGAAGATCACGAGGCCGTGCTCGCGGGCGATCGCGATCAGCTCGAGCAGCAATTCGTCCGAATAGAGCGCGCCCGTCGGATTGTTCGGGTTGATGACGACGAGCGCCTTCGTGTTCGGCGTGATCTTGCGGCGAACGTCGTCGGGATCGGGCATCCAGCGGTTCGATTCGTCGCAGATGTAATGCACGGGCGTGCCGCCGGACAGGCTCACGGCCGCCGTCCACAGCGGATAGTCGGGCGCGGGCAGCAGCACCTCGTCGCCGTCGTTCAGGAGCGCCTGCGTCGCCATCACGATCAGCTCGGACGCGCCGTTGCCGATGTAGATGTCGTCGAGCCCGACGCCCTTCACGCCCTTTTGCTGCGTGTAATGCATGATCGCCTTGCGCGCGGCGAACACGCCCTTCGAGTCCGAATAGCCGGACGACGTCGGCAGATTGCGGATCATGTCCTGGATGATCTCGTCCGGCGCATCGAAGCCGAACGGCGCCAGATTGCCGATATTCAGCTTGATGATTCGGTGCCCCTCTTCCTCGAGACGCTTCGCGTGCTCGAGGACCGGGCCACGGATGTCATAGCAGACGTTGAGCAGCTTGTTCGACTTCTGAATCGGTTTCACGGCGGACACGTTCCTGGGTAATGCCTGGCGGGCCTGGGGAGCGGGGATCAAAACTGGAGAGCGGCCGGTAGCGCGCTGTCTAGGAATGGCTTCTTGCGGCTGCCGGGCGCGGCTTGTGGCGGCGCGCGACAGAAACGCCGCCCGGGAGCGGCTAAAAAGTTATAATTTAGCGGATTTTGGCCGACTTTCGCAATGCACCAATCCGGCCGCGGCCTCCGCGCGGCAGCGTCCGCCACGACGGCCGCGCGCATCGCGGCTGGCGGCCCGCCCCGTTCGGGGCCGGATCGCCGCGCCGACGCGGCCTTCGCTCCGGCCCTTTTCGACACCGCGGAAAACCGATTTGAAATTACACCAGGACCCGAGCAACACGCTCAACACCGTCACCGGCTACGGCCCCGATTACGTCGACATCAACCTGCAGCGCCACGAAAGCAGCGTGATCGTGCTGCCGGGCGCGCCCGTCGTCGAATGGCCCGTCGCGTCATTCGACGCGCTCACGCCCGAGCTGTTCGCGATGCTGCTCGAGCCTCAGCCCGAGGTGGTGATCTTCGGCAGCGGCGCGCGGCTGCGCTTTCCGCACCCGCGCCTGACGGCACAGCTCACCGCGCAGCGGATCGGCGTCGAAACGATGGATTTCCAGGCCGCCTGCCGCACGTACAACATCCTGATGGCCGAAGGCCGGAAGGTCGCTGCGGCGCTGCTGATCGAGCGTTAAGCGAACGTTAAGCCGCCCTGCGCTAAAACACCCTGCGGCGCTTTGCGTCTCGTTTCGCGCCGCGCCCCGCTCGCCGCGGACGACAGCCGCAATCCGCCCGATCCAATCTTACAAGCTCAATACGAATCTATGAACGATACGCCGTCGAGGCTACCGCTCAATCGCGCAGCGTCCTTCTCGCTCAGTCGCGCCGCGCTCCTCCTTCTCGTCGCGGCGCTCGCCGTCATCTGGTTCGCGCCGCTCGGCCTGCGCCACCTGATCCCGAGCGACGAAGGCCGCTACGCCGAAATGGCCCGCGAGATGTTCGCGACGGGCGACTGGATCACGCCCCGCTACAACGGCTACAAGTATTTCGAAAAGCCGCCGCTGCAGACGTGGCTCAACGCGCTCACGTTCGCGTGGTTCGGCATCGGCGAATGGCAGGCGCGCCTCTACACCGCGCTCGCGAGCTTCGCCGGCGTGCTGGTCGCGGGCTTCACCGGCGCGCGCGTGTTCAACCCGCGCGCGGGCTTGTTCGCCGCGCTCGTACTCGCGACGTCGCCGTACTGGAACCTGATGGGCCACTTCAACGCGCTCGACATGGGGCTGTCGCTGTGGATGACGGTCACGCTGTGCTCGCTCCTCCTTGCGCAGCGGCCCGGCATCGGAAAGCGCGCCGAGCGCGGCTGGATGTGGCTCTGCTGGGCGTCGATGGCGCTCGCGGTGCTGTCGAAGGGCCTGATCGGCCTGATCCTGCCCGGCGCCGTGCTCGTCCTCTACACACTCATTTCGCGCGACTGGGCGCTGTGGAAGCGCCTCTACCTCGTGAGCGGCCTCGTCATCTTCTTCGCGATCGCGACACCTTGGTTCGTGCTCGTGCAGTCGCGCAACCCCGAGTTCCTCAACTTCTTCTTCATCGTCCAGCAGTTCCGGCGCTACCTGACGCCCGAGCAGAACCGCCCCGGCGCGATCTACTACTTCGTGCCGGTGCTCCTCGTCGGCTTCCTGCCATGGCTGTCCGTCAGCGTGCAGAGCGTCCGCCACGCGCTGCGCATCCCGCGCCAGCCGAACGGCTTCTCGCCGATGCTCGTGCTGACCGTCTGGAGCGCGTTCATCTTCCTGTTCTTCAGCGCGTCGCATTCGAAGCTGGTCTCGTACGTGCTGCCCGTGGCGCCCGCGCTCGCGCTGATGATCGGCGCGTATCTGCCGCTCGTGTCGCGCGAGCAGTTCCGCCGTCATCTGTTCGGCTATCTGGTGTTCCTCGTCGCCGCCGCGTTCGGCACGCTGTTCCTCGCACGCCTCGGCGACGCGCGCACGCCGAACGCGCAGTACCTGGCGTTCCAGAAGTGGGTGTACGCGGCGCTCGCCGTCGCGTTCGCGCTCACGCTCGTCGCCGTGTGGCTCAATCGCCGCGGCCGCGCGGGCATCGCCGCGGCGGCGCTCGCGTTCGGCGCCGGCTGGCTGCTGCTCGGCACGATCGGCGGCACCGGTCACGACACGTTCGGCCGCTACAGCTCGGGCGCGCTCCTCGCGCCCGCGATCCGCGCGGAGCTCGCGAAGCTGCCGCCCGGCACGCCGTTCTATTCGGTCGAGACGCTCGACCACACGCTGCCCTTCTACGTCCGCCACACGACGATCATGGTCGCGCGCCAGGACGAGCTCTCATTCGGCATCTCGGTCGAGCCGGACAAGTGGATTCCGACCGTCGCCGAATGGGAAGCGCGCTGGCGCGCCGATCGGTACGCGCTCGCGCTGATGTCGCCCGACCGCTACAGGCAGTTGTCGGAGGCGGGCCTGCCGATGCGCGTGGTCGCACAAGACAACCGGCGTGTCGTCGTCGAAAAGCCGCAACCCTGATACCGAAGGACGCGAATCAATGAATCCCGTCTCCCTCTTTTGCATCGTCACGGGCGTGATGCTGAACGCGTGCGCGCAACTGCTGCTGAAGGCCGGCGTGCGCGCCGTTGGACACTTCGAATTCACCCGTGCGAACATTGTGCCCATCGGCTTCAAGATCGCGACCCAATTGCCGATCATCGGCGGCCTCGGCTGCTACGTGCTCTCCGTCGTCGTGTGGATCGTCGGGCTGTCCAGGGTCGACGTGTCGGTCGCGTATCCGATGCTGTCGCTCGGCTACGTCGTCAACGCGTTCGCCGCGTGGTACCTGTTCGGCGAGGTGCTGTCGGTGCAGCGGCTCGTCGGCATCGGCATCATCCTGATCGGCGTGTTCGTGCTCGCGCGCAGCTGATGCGCCCGTACGCAGCCGAAGCGCATGACGCACGTCGGGCGCACCGACAAAAAGTAACGCACCCGTTTCGGCAGCCGGTGTTAAATGCGCGTGTCGGGCAGCGCCCGACTCCTTTCACACGACAACGAGCGAAGCTTACATGAGCCAGACTTCCGTTCCTTTCCTGCCGTTCGTCAAACCCGAGATCGACGAGGAAACCATTCAGGGCGTGGCCGACGTGCTGCGCTCCGGCTGGATCACGACCGGCCCGCAGTGCCAGCGCTTCGAAGCCGCGCTGTCCGAATTCTGCGGCGGGCGCCCCGTGCGCGTGTTCAACTCGGGCACGGCGACGCTCGAAATCGGCCTGCGGATCGCGGGCGTCGGCTGCGGCGACGAAGTGATCACGACGCCCGCGTCGTGGGTCGCGACGAGCAACGTGATCCTCGAGACAGGCGCGACGCCCGTGTTCGTCGACATCGATCCGGCGACGCGCAACCTCGATCTCGACCTCGTCGAAAAGGCGATCACGCCGAGCACGAAGGCGATCATTCCGGTCTATCTCGCGGGCCTGCCCGTCGACATGGATCGCCTCTACGCGATCGCGCGCGCGCATGGCCTGCGCGTGATCGAGGACGCCGCGCAAGCGCTCGGCTCGACCTGGAAAGGCCAGCGCATCGGCGCGCTCGGCGACATCGTGTCGTTCAGCTTCCATCCGAACAAGAACATCACGTCGATCGAAGGCGGCGCGCTCGTGCTCAACGACGAAGCCGAGGCGACGCTCGCGCAAAAGTACCGGCTGCAGGGAATCACGCGCACGGGCCATGACGGCATGGACTGCGACGTGCTCGGCGGCAAGTACAATCTGACCGATGTCGCGGCGCGCGTCGGCCTCGGCCAGTTGCCGCACCTCGAACGCTTCAACGCGACGCGGCGCGCGCTCGCGCGCCGGTATTTCGACGCGTTCGCGGGCGGTCCGGCGCTCGCGCTCGGCGTCGGGCTGCCCGTCGCGGACTTCGAGAACGGCAACTGGCACATGTTCCAGATCACGCTGCCGCTCGAGACGCTGTCGATCTCGCGCGGCGATTTCATGGAGCAGTTGAAGCAGCGCGGCATCGGCTCGGGCGTCCATTACCCGGCCATTCATCTTTTCACGCTGTACCGCGCACGCGGCTTCAAGGAGGGGATGTTCCCCCACGCCGAGCGCTTCGGCGCGACGACCGTCACGCTGCCGCTCTTCACGCAGATGAGCGAACAGGATGTGCAACGGGTCGTCGACGCCGTCAACCAGATTTGCGAACAATACGGAAAATAAGCGGACATGAGTCACCCTGAAACACGCGCGACGAATCCTGAAGTCTCGATCGTCATCCCCGTGTACAACGAGGAAGCCGGGCTCGCTGCGCTCTTCGCGCGGCTCTACCCGGCGCTCGACGCGCTCGACACGTCGTACGAAGTGATCCTCGTCAACGACGGCAGCCGCGACCGCTCGGCTGCCCTCCTCGCCGACCAGTTCCGCGTGCGTCCGGACACGACGCGCGTCGTGCTCCTGAACGGCAACTACGGCCAGCACATGGCGATCCTCGCGGGCTTCGAGCAGTCGCGCGGCGAGATCGTCGTCACGCTCGACGCCGACCTGCAGAACCCGCCCGAAGAAATCGGCAAGCTGGTCGCGAAGATGCGCGAAGGCTACGACTACGTCGGCTCGATCCGGCTGCAGCGCCAGGACAGCCTGTTCCGCCGCAAGGCGTCGGCCGCGATGAACCGGCTGCGCGAGCGCATCACGCGGATCAAGATGACCGACCAGGGCTGCATGCTGCGTGCGTACAGCCGCCACATCATCGATACGATCAACCGCTGCGGCGAGGTGAACACGTTCATCCCCGCGCTCGCGTATACGTTCGCGCAGAACCCGACCGAGATCGAGGTCGCGCACGAAGAGCGCTTCGCGGGCGAATCGAAATACTCGCTGTACAGCCTGATCCGCCTGAACTTCGATCTCGTCACGGGCTTTTCCGTCGTGCCGCTGCAATGGCTGTCGTTCATCGGCGTGATCCTGTCGCTCGGCTCGGCCGGACTCTTCGTGCTGCTCGTCGTGCGGCGCTTCATCGTCGGCGCGGAAGTGCAAGGCGTGTTCACGCTCTTCGCGATCACGTTCTTCCTGCTCGGCGTGATCATCTTCGCGCTCGGCCTGCTCGGCGAATACATCGGACGAATCTATCAGCAGGTCCGCGCGCGACCGCGCTACCTGATCCACACCGTGCTCGAGGCGCGCGACGGCAAGCCCGGCGTCACGCTGCCGATCGAGCGCCGCGAGGCCGCGCGATGAAGCCGCGCGCCGTCGTCTTCGCGTATCACAACGTCGGCGTCCGCTGCCTGCAGGTGCTGCTCGCGCGCGGCGTCGACGTCGCGCTCGTCGTCACGCACGAGGACAGCCCGACCGAGAACATCTGGTTCGGCAGCGTCGCGTTGGTCGCGGCCGAGCACGGGATTCCCGTCGTCACGCCCGCCGATCCGAAGCGCGCCGAAGTGCGCGAAGCGGTCGCGAGCGCGAAGCCGGATTTCATCTTTTCGTTCTATTACCGACACATGCTGCCCGTCGACCTGCTCGCGCTCGCCGCGCGCGGCGCGTACAACATGCACGGCTCGCTCTTGCCGAAGTACCGCGGCCGCGTGCCGACGAACTGGGCGGTGCTGAACGGCGAGACCGAAACGGGCGCGACGCTGCACGAGATGGCCGCGAAGCCCGACGCGGGTGCAATCGTCGGCCAGACCGCGGTGCCGATCCTGCCCGACGACACCGCCGCGCAAGTGTTCGACAAGGTCACGGTCGCGGCCGAGCAGACGCTCTGGCGCGTGCTGCCCGCGCTGATCGCGGGCGAGGCGCCGCACCTGCCGAACGATCTGTCGCAAGGCAGCTACCACGGCGGGCGCAAGCCCGAAGACGGCCGCATCGACTGGTCGCAGTCCGCCGCGCAGGTCTACAACCTGATCCGCGCGGTCGCGCCGCCGTATCCGGGCGCGTTCACCGACCTCGACGGCGCGCGCTTCGTGATCGCGCGCGCGCGCCTCGCGGCCCCCGGCTCGGCTGCCGCACGCGCGGCCGTCGATTTGCCGCCGGGCCTGCACGTAAGCGATAATGCGCTGTTCGGCGTTTGCGGCGACAGCCGCGCCGTCTCCATTCTCGAACTGCGCCGACAGCGCGACGGCGGCGAAACCGTGGTTTCCCCGGCGGAATTCGCGCAGTTCATTCATTCCTCCCGTCATTCATGAAAGCTAAAAAAGTCCTGATCCTGGGTGTGAACGGCTTCATCGGCCATCACCTGTCGAAGCGCATTCTCGAAACCACCGATTGGGAAGTGTTCGGCATGGACATGCAGACCGACCGGCTCGGCGATCTCGTCAAGCACGAGCGGATGCATTTCTTCGAAGGCGACATCACGATCAACAAGGAGTGGGTCGAGTATCACGTGAAGAAGTGCGACGTGATCCTGCCGCTCGTCGCGATCGCGACGCCCGCCACCTATGTGAAGCAGCCGCTGCGCGTGTTCGAGCTCGACTTCGAGGCGAACCTGCCGATCGTGCGCTCGGCCGTCAAGTACGGCAAGCATCTCGTGTTTCCGTCGACGTCCGAGGTGTACGGCATGTGCGCCGACGAGCAGTTCGACCCGGACGCGTCCGCCCTCACCTACGGCCCGATCAACAAGCCGCGCTGGATCTACGCGTGCTCGAAGCAGTTGATGGATCGCGTGATCTGGGGCTACGGGATGGAAGGCCTGAACTTCACGCTGTTCCGTCCGTTCAACTGGATCGGCCCGGGCCTCGACTCGATCTACACGCCGAAGGAAGGCAGCTCGCGCGTCGTCACGCAGTTCCTCGGCCACATCGTGCGCGGCGAGAACATCAGCCTCGTCGACGGCGGCTCGCAGAAGCGCGCGTTCACGTACGTCGACGACGGCATCAGCGCGCTGATGAAGATCATCGAGAATCTGAATGGCATCGCGACCGGCAAGATCTACAACATCGGGAATCCGAACAATAACTTCTCGGTGCGCGAACTCGCCAACAAGATGCTCGAGCTCGCGGCGGAATTCCCCGAGTACGCGGATTCGGCGAAGCACGTGAAGCTCGTCGAGACGACGTCGGGCGCGTACTACGGCAACGGCTATCAGGACGTGCAGAACCGCGTGCCGAAGATCGAGAACACGATGCAGGAGCTCGGCTGGGCGCCGCAGTTCACGTTCGACGACGCGCTGCGCCAGATCTTCGAGGCGTACCGCGGCCACGTCGCCGACGCGCGCGCGCTCGTCGAGCAGCACGGCTAAAGAGGCATCACCGCTTGGCTCGCATCGTTCTCAAGATCGACGTCGACACGCTGCGCGGCACGCGCGAAGGCGTGCCGAACCTCGCGCGCATCTTCGATCGCTTCGCCGCGCGCGCGACATTCCTCTTCAGCCTCGGCCCGGATCATACCGGCTGGGCGATGCGTCGCGTGCTGCGGCCGGGCTTCCTGAAGAAGGTGTCGCGCACGTCGGTCGTCGAGCATTACGGCGTCAGGCAACTGCTGTACGGCGTGCTGCTGCCCGGCCCCGACATCGGCCGTCGCGCGACGGCCGAGATGCGCTCGATCCACGAAGCCGGCTTCGAATGCGGGATCCATACGTGGGATCACGTGTACTGGCAGGACAACGTCCGCGAACGGCCGCGCGACTGGACCGTGCGCGAGATGCGCAAGAGCCGCGAGCGCTTCATCGACATCTTCGGCGCGCCGCCCGTCACGCACGGCGCGGCCGGCTGGCAGATGAACGACGCGGCGTTCGAGCAGATCGACGCATGGGGCATGCGCTACGCATCGGACGGCCGCGGCCACTCGCCGTATCTGCCCGTCGTCGAAGGCAAGACGCTCGCGCACGTGCAGATGCCGACGACGCTGCCGACGCTCGACGAGATTCTCGGCATCGACGGCATCGACACCGACAACGTCGCCGCGCATCTGCTCAAGCACACCGAACGCAATCCGCACGATCAGGTGTTCACGCTGCACGCGGAGCTCGAAGGACAAAAGCTCGCGCCCGTGTTCGAGCAGTTGCTCGCCGGCTGGCGCGCGCAAGGCCACACGTTCGCGACGATGGGCGACTATTACGCGACGCTGGACCGCGCCGCGCTGCCATCGTACCCTGTCGCGTGGGGCGAAATCCCCGGCCGCTCCGGCGAACTGATCGTCCAGCCCGACTGAACGAAAGCCGCCCGCCGGCCCCGTCTCGCATCGCCACGCGCGGCCCGCCGTCCGCGCTCGTCCATAACAACAGGAGAAACACGTGTCCGTCGAAGTCGACCGTCAAGTTCCCGATTTCACCGCGCCTGCCACGGGCGGCGAGTTTTCGCTGTCGGGCCTCAAGGGCAAGAAACTCGTGCTGTACTTCTATCCGAAGGACAACACGCCCGGCTGCACCACCGAGGGCTTGCAGTTCCGCGACCTGTATCCGAAGTTCGAGAAGGCCGGCGCGGAAATCGCAGGCGTGTCGCGCGACAGCCTGCGCTCGCACGACAACTTCAAGGCGAAGCTCGAACTGCCGTTCCCGCTGATTTCGGACCCCGACGAAACGCTCTGCACGCTGTTCGGTGTCATGAAATTGAAGAAAATGTATGGCAAGGAAGTACGCGGAATCGAGCGCTCGACGTTCGTCATCGACGACGAAGGCGTGCTGCGCCACGCATGGCGCGGCGTGAAGGTGCCGGGTCACGTCGACGACGTGCTGAGTGCTGTACAAGCGCTTTGAGGCGCGCTATATTGGGCCGCAATGAATGCCTGTCCGACCCATTTTTCTCGTAGCTGCGCCGGTGGTCGAAACGATGCGTCCATGCATCTGACGCGCAGCACGACG
This sequence comes from Burkholderia sp. ABCPW 14, assembly GCF_001523835.1. NCBI lineage: Bacteria > Pseudomonadati > Pseudomonadota > Betaproteobacteria > Burkholderiales > Burkholderiaceae > Burkholderia > Burkholderia sp. ABCPW 14. The sequence goes on from NZ_LOVS01000053.1 coordinate 61,963, forward strand.
GTTAGAGCCGAGCCGCTTGTCCCTGTTCGGGGGAGCGGCTTTTTTTATGGTTTTCGGATCGGCCGATCCACGCCGGCCGTCCAACGCGTCAAGGAGACGATCGAAATCTAGGCGAACCGGCGATTCGAACCCCATGTGCGCCACTGCGCGCAAACTGCACGCGCCAAGCGTCGCAGGATGCGAACGGCGGCGCATGCCTGCGACACGATTCCTCCCGAGGGACACCATGCCTTTGCCTACTCCCCCCAGCAAGCTCGGCAGCCTGCTGCCGCCCGACGAATACAAGGCGAAAGCGCGGCCTGCGAAAGCCGCGAAGCAACCCGCCTCCGGGAGCCCCGCTCACGCCGTCGCGGCCGACTATCATGCGGCGAACGTAGCCGATCCGATGGTGGTTGCCGCCAACACCGCCGCACCGCTGCGCGCGGTCGCACAGGCGGAAGCCGCGAGCACCGCCGAGCCGCGCGCACGCAGGACGAAGCAGACCGCCGCGCTGCTGCAGCCGGTGCCCGCCGCGCCCAACGCCCCGGTCGCGCGCTCGTCTAAGACCGATGCGACGAAGCCCGCAGCGACTGCCGCCGCCGCACCGCGCACGGCCGCGAAGACGCGCGGGCGCAAGGACGCCGAAATCGAGATGCAAAAGCTCTTCGTGCTCGACACGAACGTGCTGATGCACGATCCGAGCAGCCTGTTCCGCTTCGAGGAACACGACGTCTATCTGCCGATGATGACGCTCGAGGAGCTCGACAATCACAAGAAGGGGATGTCGGAAGTCGCACGCAACGCGCGTCAGGTGAGCCGCACGCTCGACGCGCTCGTCGCCGACGGCGGCCCGATCTCGGCCGGCATTCCGCTCGCGCGCCTCGGCAGCCGCGAGGCGCTCGGCCGCCTGTACTTCCAGACGACGCTCACGAGCATCGAGCCCGTCGAAGGCCTGCCGCAAGGCAAGGCCGACAACCAGATCCTCGGCGTCGTGCGCGCGCTGCAGCGCGAGCGGCCGGATCGCCAGGTCGTGCTGGTGTCGAAAGACATCAACATGCGGATCAAGGCGCACGCGCTCGGCCTGCCCGCCGAAGACTACTTCAACGACCAGGTCCTCGAAGACAAGGATCTCCTCTACACCGGCGTGCGCGAACTGCCGCAGGACTTCTGGACGAAGCACGCGAAGGGGATGGAGAGCTGGCAGGACACGAAGACGGGCACCACGTATTACCGCGTGACGGGGCCGCTCGTCGTGTCGATGCTCGTCAACGAGTTCGTCTACCTCGAGCCGCAGAACGGCGAGCCCGCGTTCCATGGGCTCGTGCGCGAGCTGAACGGCAAGACGGCGCTCCTGCAGACGCTGCGCGACTACAGCCACCACAAGAACAACGTGTGGGGGATCACCGCGCGCAACCGCGAGCAGAACTTCGCGCTGAACCTGCTGATGAACCCCGAGATCGACTTCGTCACGCTACTCGGCCAGGCCGGCACCGGCAAGACGCTCGTCGCGCTCGCGGCGGGCCTCGCTCAGGTGCTCGACGACAAGCGCTACAACGAGATCATCGTCACGCGCGCGACCGTGCCTGTCGGCGAGGACATCGGCTTTCTGCCGGGCACCGAGGAAGAGAAGATGCAGCCGTGGATGGGCGCATTCGACGACAACCTCGAAGTGCTGCAAAAGACCGACGACGCGGCAGGCGAATGGGGTCGCGCGGCGACGCAGGAGCTGATCCGCTCGCGCCTCAAGGTGAAGAGCATGAACTTCATGCGCGGGCGCACGTTCGTCGACAAGTACGTGATCATCGACGAGGCGCAGAACCTGACGCCGAAGCAGATGAAGACGCTCGTCACGCGCGCGGGTCCGGGCACGAAGATCATCTGCCTCGGCAACATCGCGCAGATCGACACGCCGTACCTGACGGAAGGCAGCTCGGGCCTCACGTACGTCGTCGACCGCTTCAAGGGATGGGGCCACAGCGGCCACGTGACGCTCGCGCGCGGCGAGCGCTCGCGGCTTGCCGACTACGCGTCCGACATCCTGTGACGACACGCTGACAGCCGCTCCGAGCGGCCCCAGCGCGACGCGGCGCCTGATTCGTCAGGCGCCGCTTTTTTCATTTCGGGGGTCGAATCATCTGCGAGCAGACGTTCGTCTTGCACAACATTTACGCGCACAACTTCAAGTAATTTCTCAAGAATTCTTGCGAAAGCCCCGTCGGACGCACTACTATCGCGATTAACCGTCGTCATACGATTGGCGAGCGCAGTGCGTTCGCCCGCCTCTCATGCTGCGTCTTTCGCTGTCCGTTCTCGTGATCTCGCTGCTCGCGGCCTGTTCGACCGCGCCGCAGAAGTCGGCGCGCTCGTCGTCCGGCATGGCGATCACCACGCCGCGCGCATACGCGCCGCCGCGCGGCTTCCCGAACTTCGTCGACCACAGCGTCGGTCGCGAGGAAATCTCGATCCAGGCGATGAGCCTAGTCGGCGTCCCGTACCGCTGGGGCGGCAACACGCCCGACAGCGGCTTCGACTGCAGCGGCCTCGTGCGCTACGTCGTCGACCGTGCGGCGAGCGTCAATCTGCCCCGCACGACGGCCGACATGAGCTCGATCGGCGAATCGATCGATCCCGACGGCATCGCTCCCGGCGACCTGATCTTCTTCAACACATCGGGCCGGCCGCATTCGCACGTCGGCATCTACGTCGGCAAGCTGCGCTTCGTGAACGCGCCGTCGACGGGCGGCACCGTGCGGCTCGACTACCTGACGAATCCGTATTGGGCGAAGCGCTTCGATGGCATCCGGCGCGTCGCCGCGCCGAAGGCAAAGCCGACGCCGTTTGATACGCCGACCTATCATGCGAGCCGGCAGCCGGACGCCGCACCGCGTGCAGCGGCGGCGGCGGCTCAATCGGCCTACGCGGCGAATGCCGCCCCGCAACCGGTTGCTCGCGCGACCGCGCCGAGCACGTCGTCCACTTATGCGGCGAATGCGAACGGGCAACCTTCGGTGCGTAACGCCACGCCTGGCGCGGCGCCGGCTTATGCGGCGAATTCGTCGGCGCCGGACGCGGCTGCGGCTACGCTCGCGCCCGCCGTTACGTCGAGCGCATTGCCCATGCGTGCAGCGCCCGTTGCGACGACGTCCGCCGACCCGTACGAGCCGCCGCCGTCCGCGATGTCCGCCGCGCAGCGGCAAGCGCAGGCCGCGGGCGCGGCATCGCCCGCGATTGCATCGACCAACTCGGGCGCCTCGCCAGCGGCCGCATCGCCGTACGCGCCACCGACGGGCGGAGGCACGACAGCCGCCGTCGCAGGCACGTCGCCGGCCGACCCGATCGACGCCGCCGCGGACGCGTTCGAGCCGCCGCCTCCCACCGCGCGCGCTGCAGCCCGCCAGGCGCAGCTCGCCGCACCAGGCAGCGTGCAGATCCTGCGCGCGTCGACCGCGCCCGGCTCAGCAAGCACCGCCCCTACCGGCACGAGCGACGACCCGATCGCTCGCTTCGCGAACGGCAGCTACTGAACGGCCGGACCGGATCTCGCAGCGGCGAGCGGTCCGGCGGTGTTCGGCTGCCGTCTCCCCGGCCGCAGACGGGCGCCCCGTCTTCCTCTCGATGTCGAACGGCGCGCGGACGCGCGGCGGCCGCCAAGCGACGCGCGGCATCCCGCACTTCATATCGGCTCCTTCCGATCGGTCAATAACCGCTGCGGCCGTTCCTCGGTTCCTCGGTTCCTCGGTTCCTCGGTTCCTCGGTTCCTCGGTTCCTCGGTTCCTCAGTTCCTCAGTTCCTCAGTTCCTCAGTTCCTCAGTTCCTAGTTCCTTCGCCCTTCCATTCCCATCCCCTTGAACGCCCGAACACCTGAACGCCAAAGCAGCGACGCAAAACGCCGCGCGAGACCCAGGCGCGTGCCCCGCCCGCTTCGCCCGGCCTACGCCTACGCCAGCGTCCGAATCGAATTCGAAATTCCCCGCGCGCAGTCGATCACCGCAGGCGCGAGCCGCTGCTCGGCTTCGGCGAGCGTCCAGCGGCTCGACGGCGCGACGACGTGCACCGACGCGACCGGCCGCCGCTCGCCGTCGAGCACGGGCGCCGCAATCGTCATGTCGCCGATGAACAGTTCCTCGCGATTCGACGCGTATACGGACGGCCTGTGGCCCGGCCTCGCGCAATCGGTGATCGCGGCGAACAGCTTCATCGTCGCGACCGAGCCGCTGCCCGACGCGCTCGCGCGCACGATCCTGCCAGGCGACGAAGTCGCGTCCGACTCGCGGCGGCTGTTGCTCTACTTTCGGAAGGATGCATCGGGACGCCTGCTGATGGGCAGCCGCGGGCCGTTTCGCGAGCCGCGCGGCGCGGCGGACTGGGCGCATCTCGAGCGCTCGGTGAAGCTGATGTTTCCGCAGCTGGAGAACGTCCGCCACGAATACCGCTGGGCCGGTCGGATCGCGATCACGCGCGACTTCCTTCCGCACGTCCACCGTCCGGCGCCGGGGCTCACGATCGCGCTCGGCTACAACGGCCGCGGCATCGCGCTCGCGACGACGCTCGGCCGGCATCTCGCCGCCGCGATGAGCGGCGCCGCGCGCGCTGCCGCTCGCCGCGGCACCGGTCAGGCCGATTCCGCTGCATGCGCTGCAGCGTCTGTACATCAGCGCGGGCGTCGCGTGGTACGGGCTGCTCGACGCGCTGTCGTAACCGCGACGATCGCCCCGCCCGCGTAACGCGCGCCCATCAAAGACAATGCGCCGCAGCCTTTCGGCATGCGGCGCATCGTCGTTTTCGGCGACGCACGGCGTCGAGCCGCGCGCTCGGCCGGATCAGGCCATCAGAACATCAGAACACGCGGTGGCCGATCCACCAGCCGGCCGCCGCGATCAGCGCCGACGCGGGAATCGTCAGCACCCAAGCCCACACGATGTTGCCCGCGACGCCCCAGCGCACGGCCGACAGCTTGCGCGTCGCGCCGACGCCGACGATCGCGCCCGTGATCGTGTGCGTGGTCGATACCGGAATGCCCATCCAAGACGCGACGAACAGCGTGAGCGCGCCGCCCGTCTCCGCGCAGAAGCCGCCGACCGGCTTCAACTTGGTGATCTTCTGGCCCATCGTGCGGACGATCCGCCAGCCGCCGAACAGCGTGCCGAGCCCCATCGACAGGTAGCACGCGCCGATCACCCACACCGGCGGCGCGTCGGACGTCGCGGACGCGTAGCCCGACGCGATCAGCAGCATCCAGATGATGCCGATCGTCTTCTGCGCGTCGTTGCCGCCATGGCCGAGGCTATAAAGGCTCGCGGACAATAGCTGCAGCCGCCTGAAGCGCCGGTCGACCTTGCTTGGCGCGGTCCTGAAGTACAGCCACGACACGCCGAGCATGAACAGCGACCCGAGGACGAAGCCAAGGAGCGGCGAGATGAAGATGAACGCGACGGTCTTCATCAGCCCGTCGATGTTGAGCGATCCCCAGCCCGACTTCGACACCGCCGCGCCGACGAGCCCGCCGATCAGCGCATGCGACGAACTCGACGGAATCCCGTAGTACCACGTGATGATGTTCCAGCCGATCGCGCCGAACAGCGCGCCGAACACGACGTAGTGATCGACGATGCTCGCGTCGATCGTGCCCTTGCCGACGGTCTGCGCGACCTTCAGGTGGAAGATGAAATACGCGATGACGTTGAATGCCGCCGCGAACACGACGGCCTGCTGGGGCTTCAGCACCCCGGTCGACACGACGGTCGCGATCGAGTTCGCGGCGTCGTGGAAGCCATTCATGAAATCGAACACGAGTGCGACGAGCACGAGCGCCGCGACGACCCACAAGGCGAGTTGTATCGAATGCATCGTGATCCGCTCAGGCGTTTTCCAGCACGATGCCTTCGATGATGTTCGCGACATCCTCGCACTTGTCGGTGATCTGCTCGAGCAGTTCGTAGATCGCCTTCAGTTTGATGAGCGTCTTGACGTCGTCTTCCTCGCGAAAGAGCTTCGACATCGCCGCGCGCAGCACGCGGTCCGCCTCCGATTCCCAGCGGTCGATCTCCTCGCACGCCTTCAGGATCTGGCTCGACTGCTTCATGTCCGACAGCAGCGCGACGGCCGCCTGCACGTGCTGCGCCGACTGCGTGACGATGTGCGCGAGCTGGCTCGCCTCGGACGTCACCGATTGCACGTCGTACAGCGACACGGCGGTCGCGACGTCCTCCATCAGGTCGAGGATGTCGTCCATCGTCGTGATCAGCTTATGGATTTCGTCGCGGTCGAGCGGCGTGATGAACGTCTTGTGCAGCAAGTCGATCGCTTCGTGCGTCAACTTGTCGGCGGCCTTCTCGGCCGATTGCACGTTCTGCTTGTGAATCTCGGCGTCCGCGAGATTGTCGATCAGAAGTTCGAGCTCGCGTCCGCCGGAGACGATGTAATTCGCGTGCGCGTTGAAGATTTCGAAGAACTTGCCCTCGGTGGGCATGAATCGACCGAACATGGGATTCCTGAAAGATGGTCAAACGGCTGTCACAAAAACCGGCGACATTGTACTGTTTTACCGTTGCCCGCCAAGCGCCCGATTGCGACGACGGCGACGAGATACAACGTTTTGCGAAATTGGGGTTTACATCCGGCGCTACTCGCCGTAGAAGTTCTGCGCCCCTGCAAAATTGTCGAACTTCGTGTATTGACCCAGGAACGTGAGTCGAACGGGACCGATCGGACCGTTACGCTGCTTGCCGATGATGACCTCGGCCGTGCCCTTGTCGGGGCTGTCCGGGTTGTACACTTCGTCGCGGTAAATGAACAGGATCACGTCCGCGTCCTGTTCGATTGCGCCCGATTCCCGCAAGTCCGACATCACCGGCCGCTTGTTCGGCCGCTGCTCGAGCCCGCGATTCAGCTGCGATAGCGCGATTACCGGCACGTCGAGCTCCTTCGCGAGGCTCTTCAGCGATCGCGAAATTTCCGAGATTTCGGTCGCGCGGTTCTCGCCCTGCGACGAGCCCGTCATCAGCTGCAGGTAGTCGACGATGATGAGCCCGAGCTTGCCGCACTGGCGCGCGAGGCGCCGCGCGCGCGAGCGCAGTTCCATCGGATTCAGGCCGCCCGTCTCGTCGATGAAGAGTTGCGCCTCGCTCATTTTCTGCACCGCGTGCGTGAGCTTCGGCCAATCCTCGTCGGTGAGGCGCCCGGTTCGCATCCGGTGCTGGTCGAGCCGGCCGACCGAGCCGAGCATCCGCATCACGAGCTGCGTGCCCGGCATTTCCATCGAGAACACCGCGACGGGCAGCCCGTACTCGACAGCCACGTATTCGCCGATGTTCATCGATAACGCCGTCTTACCCATCGACGGCCGGCCGGCGACAATGATCAGCTCGCCGCCGTGCATGCCGGACGTCATCCGGTCGAGATCGACGAAGCCCGTCGGCGTGCCCGTCACGTCGCTCGGATTCGCCGTGTGATAAAGCGTGTCGATCCGCTCGACGACCTGCGTGAGGAGCGGCCCGATCTCGAGGAAGCCCTGCGTGCCGCGCGCGCCGTCCTCGGCGATCGAGAACACCTTCGACTCGGCCTCGTCGAGCAGTTGGCGGACTTCCTTGCCCTGCGGATTGAACGCGTCGGCCGAAATTTCGTCGGCGACCGACACGAGCCGGCGCAGCACCGCGCGATCGCGCACGATTTCCGCATAACGGCGGATGTTCGCGGCGCTCGGCGTGTTCTGCGCGAGCGCGTTCAGGTACGCGAGCCCGCCGACGTCTTCCGCCTTGCCGGACGTCGTCAGCGCCTCGTAGACGGTCACGACGTCGGCCGGGCGCGTCGACGCGATCAGACGGCCGATGTGCTCGAAGATGATGCGGTGGTCGTACCGGTAGAAGTCGCCTTGCGACAGGAAGTCGGCGATCCGGTCCCAGGCGCCGTTGTCGAGCAGCAGGCCGCCCAGCACCGACTGCTCGGCCTCGATCGAGTGAGGCGGGACTTTCAGCGATTCGATTTGGGGATCTTTCGGCGCGTTCATGGCTTCGGATTATCGCGAAATGGGCGCGGCTTCGCCAGCGGGCGTCGGGAACGCCGAGAAACGAAAAAAGGCAGGAACCGGTTGCCCGGGCCCCTGCCCTTCATGTCGGGCGGCGTGCGCCGCCCGTAGAGACTGCATGTCGCTTACGCGTGATCGCCGATCACGTTGACCGTCACGTCGACGACGACGTCGGTGTGCAGCGCAACTTGCACGCCATGCTCGCCGATCATCTTCAGCGGGCCTTCCGGCATGCGCACTTGCGCCTTCTCGACTTCGTAGCCCGCCTTCTTCAGCAGTTCCGCGACGTCGCCGTTCGTGACCGAGCCGAACAGACGGCCGTCGACGCCCGACTTCTGCGTGATTTCGAACGACTGGCCGCTCAGCTTCTCGCCGACCGCTTGCGCGGCGGCCAGCTTCTCGCCGGCGACCTTTTCGAGTTCCGCGCGGCGGACTTCGAATTCAGCGATCGCGTCCTTCGTTGCGCGGCGCGCCTTGCGGTTCGGGATCAGGAAGTTGCGAGCGTAACCGTCCTTGACCTTGACGATATCGCCGAGGTTGCCCAGATTGGCGACTTTTTCCAACAGAATGATTTGCATTCGAATTCTCCTTATTGCGTCGCCTGATTACGCCTTGTGCTGATCCGTGTACGGCAGCAGCGCGAGGAAACGCGCGCGCTTGATCGCCGTATCCAGCTGGCGCTGATAGTGGGCCTTCGTGCCTGTCAGACGCGCCGGCGTGATCTTGCCGTTCTCGCCGATGAAGTCCTTCAGCGTTTCCGTGTCCTTGTAGTCGATCTGCTCGACACTGGCTGCCGTGAAGCGGCAGAACTTCTTGCGCTTGAAGAGCGGGTTTTGTTGCTGACGACGCTTGTCGAATTTCTTACCAGTGGGGCGGGCCATGTTCAGTCCTTTCCAATGTCCTGCAATGCTGTGATGTGAAACACCAAGGTTCTCGCGTTACGGCTCTTTTTCGCCAGGAAGCCGGTGAAGAGCGTCTCGACGCCCATCTCGCAGCCTTCCAGCTTGCCGCTCGCCTCGCCTGCCGCCACGGCCGGGATCGTCAATTCGACCTGCCGGGCGATGCCTGCTTCGACGACTTCCGTGCGATGCTGCAACGTGGCGCTTGCGATCGGAACGCCGGCGGGGGTGTACCGCACCGGTTCACGCTCGACGACGCTCGCCGTCAATTGCAGCCTGTTCACGAAAGCGACGCGCTCCTTTCCTGGTGGCTTGTTGCGTTAAGCCTGCGCTTCGGTCGGCTGAGCGGCAGCCGCCTTCTTGGCTTCTTCGCGCTGAACTTCCTTCATCATCGGCGACGGGCCGGTTTCGGCCTTCTTCATCTTGACGATGAGGTGACGCAGCACGGCGTCGTTGAACTTGAACGCGTGTTCGAGTTCGTCGAGCGTCGTCTGGTCGCATTCGATGTTCATGCAGACGTAGTGAGCCTTCGCGAGTTTCTCGATCATGTAGGCCAGTTGGCGGCGGCCCCAGTCTTCGACGCGGTGGATCTGGCCACCGTGCGACGTGATCGTGGACTTGTAGCGCTCGATCATCGCGGGCACTTGCTCGCTTTGATCGGGGTGCACGATGAAGACGATTTCGTAATGACGCATACACACTCCTTGTGGATTGAAGCCACCCGGGCGTCGGAACCGGTGTGGCAAGTGAGAAGCCGAAAATTCTAACCCGGATATGGGTCGCGTGCAAGGTTTATCGGTGATTCGCCGCGCGATTCAGCCGTGTTTTCAACGACTTGGGCAGGCAGCCGCCCGGCATCGCCGGGCTGGCGCGGCGTTCGTCGCGCGATCGAGCCGGATCTTGACGGGGTCGCATCGCGCGCGGCGCCGTCATTCGGTTCGCGGCGCCGCGACGCGCGCGGTCAGCGCCGTCCTGAACGCCGCGAGCGCGGACGGCTCCGCATCGGTCACCGCCCACCAAGTCATGCCCGCCGCGTCCCAGCGGTCGAGCGCGTAGCCCTGCGACACGGTCGCGTAAGGCGCCGCCCGGCCCTCGCCCGACGGCCGCACGTAGACGTCGATCACGTGCTGCCGGTAGCGGTACACGAGCACCGCGACGCGACGCTGCCCGACGTAATCGAGCCGGCCGCCCGCGAGCGTGAAGCCGCTCGCGCTCAGGTCGACGACGGGCGGCGCGTAGTCGAGGCGCCCGTTGAACCATGGCTTGACCGTGTGCCGATCGGTCGAGATCACGTCGACGTCCCGCGACGACAGGCCGGCCCGCACGTGGCTCGCGACGATTTCGTCGACGATGCGCTCGGTCGCCGCGCGGCGCGTGCCGACCGTGAGGCCGGCCGCCGCGGCAAGCGCGATCGCCAATGCGACGCCCCAGCCGAGGCCGGGCAGCGCGGCGGCGCGCGGACGCGGCCAGCGTACCGCCGGGCCGGCGGTACGCTGGCCGCGGGGGCCCGGCCGGCCGAACCAGCGCCATGTCCGCGCGGCGGGCGGACCGCCGTCAGGGGCCCGAACGTCCGGAACCGGCACGTCCGGAACCGGCAATCCCGCGACGATGCGGGCGCGCAGCGCGTCCGACGCGCGATGGTATTCCGCCCGCCTCACCGCCCGGCCGAGTGCGACGAGCCGGTCGCGCTCGAGGCGGCACGCGTCGCAGCCGCCGACATGCCGCTCGACCCGCAACGCGTCGGGCGCGGAGAGTTCGCGGTCGACGTCCGCGTCGAGCAGCGCGCGCGTTTCGTTACAGTCCATCGATAGCCTCCGATGCGGTTCCGGACGGCGGCGCGCCGCCTTCGCCAGCAGGCGCGCGCGCGCTCACCTGCGCCTGCGCGCGGGCAGCGCGCGACGGCGCCGGCACGTCGTGCGCGTCGCCGAGCAACGCGGCGAGACGCCGGCGCGCCCGCGCGAGCCGCGACATCACGGTGCCGACCGGCACGTCTGCGACCGCCGCGATCTCGCGGTAGCTCAAATCCTCCATTTCGCGCAGCACGAGCACCTCGCGATACTCGGGCGGCAGCTTCGCGAGCGCGTCGTTCACGCGGTGGACGTCTTCGCTGCGCATCAGGAGCGCGAGCGGATCCTCGGCCGCCGGATGCCAGTCATCCGGCGAATCCGCGGCATCGAGCGCGTCGGCCGACGCGACTTCGCGCGCGTTCGCCCGCCGCCGCCACTCGGCGTACCAGGTGTGGCGCACGATCGTCAGCAGCCACGGCCGCGCGTTGTCGCCGCGGCACGAATCGAGAAAGCGGAACGCACGCATGCACGCCTCCTGCACGACGTCCTCCGCGTCGCTCGCGTTGCCGCACAGCCAGCGCGCGAGGTTGTACGCGGCGTCCAGATGCGGCAGCGCGAGCGCCCGGAAGCGCTCGCTGCGCGCCGCCACGTCGCCCGAATCGCCCATGTCGTCCGCGTCACGTTCGCCGACCATCCGGCCGAATTGACCCACGTCGCCTCCCCTGGATGCGCGGCCGCCGGCCGCTCGCGTCCGGCGCACGACGCCGCCGGAAACGGCACGCACGCGGTCAAGCATCCTTACCGCCCATCGATCCAGTTTATTCCCGCCGCCCGCGCGCGGAGACGAAAAATAATCCGGGAATATCCGCCGCACGGCGACGGTATGACAGATACGTACCGTCACTTACGAAGGAGCCGCCATGCCGAACCCGACCCTGTCCCTGAAGCGCCGCGATTTCCTGCGCCTCGCCGCATGCGGAGGCGGCGTCGCGTTCGCGTCCGCGCTGCCCGGCTGGAGCCTCGCCACCACCGCCGGCGCCGATTTCTTCTTCGTCCAGCTCTCCGACGCGCACTGGGGCTTCACCGGCCCCGCGATCAACCCCGACGCGCGCGGCACGCTGCTGAAGGCAATCGAAGCGGTCAACGCGCTGCCCGTCGCGCCCGACTTCGTGATGTTCACGGGCGATCTCACGCACACGACCGACGACCCCGCCGAGCGCCGCGAGCGGATGCGGCAATTCCAGTCGATCGTCGCGCAATTGAAGGTGAAACCGCTTCACCTGATGCCGGGCGAGCACGACGCGAGCCTCGACGCAGGCGCCGCGTACCGCGAGATCTTCGGCGACACGCACTACGCGTTCGATCACAAGGGCGTGCATTTCGTCGTCGTCGACAACGTGTCGGATCCGTCCGGCCGCGTCGGCGATGCGCAGATCGACTGGCTCGCGCAGGATCTCGCGCGGCAGCCGAAAGACGCGCGCATCGTCGTGTTCACGCACCGGCCGCTCTTCGATCTCGCGCCGCAATGGGACTGGGCGACGCGCGACGGCGCGAAGGTCGTCGACGTGCTGATGCCCTATCCGAACGTCACCGTGTTCTACGGGCACATCCACCAGGAGCATCACGCGATGACGGGCCACATCGCGCATCACGCGGCGCGCTCGCTGATGTTCCCGCTGCCGGCGCCCGGCTCGCAGGACAAGCGCCTGCCGGTGCCGTGGGACGCCGCCGCGCCGTATCGCGGGCTCGGCTGGCGCGAGGTGCGCGTCGGCGACGCGACGCGCGCGCTCGCGCTGACCGAGATGCCCGTCGGCGCGAAGCAACCCCAACCGGCCGCCTGAGGAGCAAGCGATGCGCCATTTTTTTTTCGATCCGCGTGCGCTTCGCGGCCGGACGTCGGCGACGGCGGCATCCGCATCGCGCCGCCGCTGGCTGCTCATCGCGGGCGGTGCGGCGCTTGCCGCGCTCGCGGGCGTCGACATGTCGCGCGTGCGCGCCGCCGAGCCGCGCGTGATCAAGGTTCACGCGCGGCGTTTCGTGTTCACGCCGGACCGGATCGCGCTTGCGCCGCACGAATCGGTCGTGTTCGAGCTGACCGCGCAGGACACCGTGATGGGCTTTTCGATCCCGCAGTACGGCGTGCGTGCGGACGTGCCGCCGGGGGCGGTCGTGCGCGTCGCCGCGCAGGCGGGCGACGCGGGAACGGTTCAGTTCCTGTGCGACATCTTCTGCGGCTCCGGGCACGAGACGATGAACGGCGTGCTCGTCGTCGGGTAGCGCGGAGGCTGACCGGCTGACAGATTGGGCGATTGGAGAGCTGGCGAACCGGCGCCGCGCGCGAAAGAACGCGCGCGCGGCGCCCGGCGCGCTCACTCGGCGCCTTCCCAATACCCGGGCCGCGCGTACACGTCGCGCAGATAGTCGATGAAATAGCGGACCCGCGCCGGCACGTAGCGCTGCTGCGGATAGACGGCGAGGATGTCGTAGTCGGGCAGCGCGTATTCGTCGAGCACGGTCTCGAGCTCGACGCGCGCAAGTTGCTGCGCGATTTCCCACGTCGAGCGCCAGCCGAGTCCGAGCCCTTCCGACACCCAGCGGTGCAGCAGCTCGCCGTCGTTGCAATCGAGCGTGCCCGACACGCGCATCGTCACGAGCTTGCCGTTGCGCCGGAAATACCAGCCGCGGTTCTGCCCGCCCTGCAAGTTGAACGCGAGGCAGTTGTGCGCCGCGAGGTCGTCGAGCGACTTCGGCCGGCCGTGCCGGCGGAAATAGTCAGGCGTTCCGCACACGACGCGCCGGTTCGACGCGAGCTTCACCGCGACGAAGTTCGGATCCACCGCGCCGCCGATCCGGATCGACAGGTCGTAGCCCTCGCGCACGAGATCGACCACGCGATCGGTCAGGTTGAACGACATCTGCAAGTCGGGCTTGTCGGCGACGAACGCGGGCGCGAGCGGCGCGACGTGCTTGCGGCCGAACGCGGCGGGCGCCGACACGATCAGGTGCCCGCTCACCGCGCGGCGCCCGGCCGCGATCTCGTTCTCCGCCTGCGCCCACTCGGAGAGGAGCCCGCGGCAGCGTTCGAGGAACGCCGCGCCGTCTTCGCTGACGACGAGCCGGCGCGTCGACCGGTATATCAGCTTCACGCCGAGGCGCTTCTCGAGCGCGTCGATCCGCCGCCCGAGCACGACAGGGGACACCCCTTCCTCGAGCGCGGCCGCCGCGAGGCTGCCCGCGTCGGCGACCCGCACGAAGGTTTCGATCTGCTTGAACCGGTCCATCCGCTGTCTCCTGCCCGCCCGGCGCCGCCGCATGCACCCGGCATTCGATACTTTTAGTTTCGAAATAAGCGACTCGAGCGAATCTTATCAAACCTTTCCTGCGTCCCTAAAGTGTCTTCGACACCAGCGATACCCGCGATTCGCATCGAACAAGGAGACATTTCATGGCCAGGATGAGAGCCGTCGACGCCGCCGTGCTCGTGCTCGAGAAGGAAGGCGTGCAGACCGCGTTCGGCGTGCCGGGCGCCGCGATCAATCCGCTGTACTCGGCGCTGCGCCGCTCGGGCGCGATCGGGCACGTGCTCGCGCGGCACGTCGAAGGCGCGTCGCACATGGCGGAAGGCTACACGCGCGCCGCGCCCGGCAACATCGGCGTGTGCATCGGCACGTCGGGCCCGGCCGGCACCGACATGATGACGGGCCTCTACTCGGCATCCGCCGACTCGATCCCGATCCTCGCGATCACCGGCCAGGCGCCGCGCGCGCGGCTCTACAAGGAAGATTTCCAGGCGGTCGACATCGAGTCGATCGCGAAGCCCGTCACGAAATGGGCGGTCACGGTGCGCGAGCCGGCGCTCGTGCCGCGCGTGTTCCAGCAGGCGTTCCACCTGATGCGCTCGGGCCGCCCCGGCCCCGTGCTGATCGATCTGCCGATCGACGTGCAATTGGCCGAGATCGAATTCGACATCGCGACCTACGAGCCGCTGCCCGTCTACAAGCCGCGCGCGACGCGCGCGCAGATCGAGGCCGCGCTCGCGATGCTGAACGACGCCGAGCGCCCGCTCATCGTATCCGGCGGCGGCGTGATCAATGCGGCCGCCGAGCAGCTGCTCGTCGAATTCGCGGAGACGCTCGGTGTGCCGGTGATTCCGACGCTGATGTCGTGGGGCGCGATTCCCGACGACCATCCGCTGATGGCGGGCATGGTCGGCCTGCAAACGGCGCACCGCTACGGCAACGCGACGCTGCTCGCGTCCGACTTCGTGCTCGGCATCGGCAACCGCTGGGCGAACCGCCACACCGGCAGCGTCGACGTCTATACGAAGGGCCGCAAGTTCGTCCACGTCGACATCGAACCGACGCAGATCGGCCGCGTGTTCGGCCCCGATCTCGGGATCGCGTCGGATGCGAAGGCGGCGCTCCAACTGTTCGTCGAGCTCGCGCGCGAATGGAAGGCGGCAGGCATGCTGAAGGATCGCGGCGCGTGGGTCGCCGACTGCCAGCAGCGCAAGCGCACGCTGCAGCGCAAGACGCATTTCGACGACGTGCCGATCAAGCCGCAGCGCGTGTACGAAGAGATGAACAAGGCGTTCGGCCGCGACACCTGCTACGTGAGCACGATCGGGCTGTCGCAGATCGCGGCCGCGCAGTTCCTGCACGTATTCAAGGCGCGCAACTGGATCAACTGCGGCCAGGCGGGCCCGCTCGGCTGGACGATTCCCGCCGCGCTCGGCGTGCGCGCGGCCGATCCGCAGCGCCCGATCGTCGCGCTGTCGGGCGACTACGATTTCCAGTTCATGATCGAAGAGCTCGCGGTCGGCGCGCAGTTCAAGCTGCCGTACGTGCACGTCGTGGTCAACAACTCGTATCTCGGCCTGATCCGCCAGGCGCAGCGCGCGTTCGACATGGACTACTGCGTGCAGCTCGCGTTCGACAACGTCAACGCGCCCGAATTGAACGGCTACGGCGTCGACCACGTCGCCGTGGCCGAGGGGCTCGGCTGCAAGGCGCTGCGCGTGATCAAGCCGGAGGAGATCGCGCCCGCGCTCGAACGCGCGCGGCAGATGACGGCCGAGTTCAGCGTGCCCGTCGTCGTCGAAGTGATCCTCGAGCGCGTGACGAACATCTCGATGGGCGCCGAGATCGACGCGATCAACGAGTTCGAGGATCTCGCGGACAAGGCCGAGCACGCGCCGAGCGCGATCTCGCTGCTCGACTGATGCGTGCCGCCTTCATTGCGTTGCCCGATTGATCAGCTTGGCTGATCAATTCGATCGATTTGCTCAACTGACCGACCAGCGAGACTACAGACATGCCGAAATTCGCAGCCAATCTGACGATGCTGTTCAACGAGGTGCCGTTTCTCGACCGCTTCAAGGCGGCGGCCGACGCGGGCTTCGATGCCGTCGAGTTCCTGTTCCCGTATCCGTATCAGAAGGAAGAACTCGCCGAGCGGCTCGAGGCGAACCGCCTGCGCCTCGTGCTGCACAACCTGCCCGCGGGCAACTGGGACCAGGGCGAACGCGGGATCGCGTGCCTGCCCGATCGCGTCGGCGAATTCCGGGACGGCGTCGGCCGCGCGATCGAGTATGCACACGCGCTGAAGGCGCCGCAGGTGAATTGCCTCGTCGGCATTCCGTCGCCGAGCCAGAAGCGCGACACGACGCTCGTCACGATCGTCGAGAACCTGCGCTTCGCCGCCGCCGAATTGAAGCAGGCGGGCATTCGCCTGCTCGTCGAGCCGTGCAATTCGTACGACATCCCGGGCTTCGCGCTGAACCGCTCGGCCGACGCGCTCGACGTGATCCGCGCGGTCGGCTCCGACAATCTGTTCCTGCAGTACGACATCTATCACATGCAGCGAATGGAGGGCGAGCTCGCGGCGACGATCAGGCAGCACATCGGATCGATCGCGCACCTCCAACTCGCGGACAACCCGGGCCGCCACGAGCCCGGCACGGGCGAGATCAACTACGCGTATCTGTTCGATCTGCTCGACGCGCTCGGCTACGACGGCTACGTCGGCTGCGAATACAAGCCGCGCACGACGACGGCCGAAGGTCTCGGCTGGCGGCAGCGGATCGCGCACGTCGACGCGAAGCACGCACGCAGCGCCGCTTGATCCGGCTCGCACGCGAGCGCATCCGCTCATTCCGAACGCACGGTTCACAGGATTCACAGGAGACACTGCAATGGCAACGATCGGCTTCATCGGCCTCGGCATCATGGGCGCGCACATGGCGCGCAACCTGCTCAAGGGCGGTCACCGCCTCGTCGTGAACGGCGCGTATCCGGTGCCGGCCGACCTGCGCGATCGAGCGCAAGTCGTCGCGGATTCGACGGCCGTCGCGCAGGCGTCGGAAATCGTGATCGCGATGGTGCCCGACACGCCCGACGTGCGAAACGTGCTGTTCGCCGACGACGGCATCGCGAAGGGCCTCGCCGCCGGCAAGCTCGTGATCGACATGAGCTCGATCTCGCCGCTCGACACGCGCGACTTCGCGAAAGAGATCAACGCACTCGGCTGCGACTATCTCGATGCGCCCGTGTCGGGCGGCGAAGTCGGCGCGCGCGACGCGACGCTCACGATCATGGTCGGCGGCCCGCAACGCGCGTTCGAGCGCGCGAAGCCGCTCTTCGATCTGATGGGCAAGAACGTCTCGCTGATCGGCGACAACGGCGCGGGCCAGACCTGCAAGGTCGCGAATCAGATCATCGTCGCGCTGAACATCGAAGCGGTCGCCGAGGCGCTGCTGTTCGCCGCGCGCTCGGGCGCCGATCCGGAGCGCGTGCGCCGCGCGCTGATGGGCGGCTTCGCGTCGTCGCGAATTCTCGAGCTGCACGGCGAACGGATGACGAAACGCACGTTCGATCCGGGCTTCCGAATCGACCTGCATCGCAAGGACCTGAATCTCGCCCTCGACGGCGCGCGCAGGATGAACATCGCGCTGCCGCATACGGCGAGCGCGCAGCAGCTCCTCGGCGTGTGCGCGGCAAACGGCGGCGGCGCGTGGGATCACTCGGCGATTGTGCGCGCGCTCGAGATCATGTCGAACTTCGAGATCGGCGAGCCGCCGAGCGACGCGAAGGTCGCCTGAGCGATCGCACCGGCGCGATCCGTCGAATCGCGCGACGCGGGGCGCGACGAAGCGCGAATGCAAGCTCGCACGCGCGTCGTTCGCGCGAGCGGGAACAGGATCGCGATGTCGCCGGCCTTCGCCGCGACATCGACGCCTATCACGACAACGAGTCGTCCGCGTGACGCTCGATGCAATCGAATGCGATGCGTGCGCGACGCATCCTCGATGGGGCGCCTCGCCGCGTGCGGCATGCACGCGGCAGGCAAATGAAGCCGCTTTCGGCTGAGAGCGGCGGGTGGGTCCGCAGCGGCACCCGGCGTCGACGGGCAAGCCTTGGTCGGTCAGACGTCGTCGTCGGGTGTCCGTCTGTCGGATTCGTCATAGCACGTATTACATTTCTTTACGTTCGCCGAAGCGATTTTTCATGCAATTTGCAACGCGAGCGCCTACACTTTCGCGACGCCTTTCGAGAAGCTTCGCACCGCTGCGGTGCTTCTCGCGACTTCACGGCGCATCTTTTTTCAATCACCTGAAGGAGTGTTGCGATGGGTCTTCTTTCGTTCATCAAAGAGGCGGGTGAAAAACTGCTCGGCAAGAGCGACGAGCAAGCCGCAGCCGATCCCGCCGCCGCCAATCAAACGGCCGCCGATGCGATCAAGAACTACATCTCCGCACAGGGTCTCGACACGTCGAACCTGACGGTCGCGTTCGACGGCGCATCGCGCACCGTCACGCTGTCGGGCAGCGTCGCGGACCTCGACACGAAGGCCAAGGTCAAGGTGGCGGCAGGCAACGTGCAAGGCGTCGCGGGCGTCAACGACGACGACCTGCAGCCGGACGATCCGCAAGTGCAGTACCACGACGTCGTCTCCGGCGACAACCTGTGGAAGATCGCCGAGAAGTACTACGGCGACGGCTCGAAGAACGACGTGATTTTCCAGGCGAACCGTCCGATGCTGTCGAGCCCGGACAAGATCTACCCGGGCCAGAAGCTCGTCATTCCCCCGCAGTCCTGAACGACGCGCGCGCAGCGGGCATCATGAAAAACAGCGGACCTGCGGGTCCGCTTTTTTCTTGCGCGTCGACGTATCCTGCGATTCGATTCGATGCGATGCGATGCGATGCGATTCGATGCAATTCGACGCGGTGCGCTGCGGCCCGCTCGGCGAGCCGCGCGCGGCTCGCGCCGATCAATACGTGTCGAATACCTGCTGCAATTCGTGCGCGCGGGCGATGCCCGCTGCGAGCGCGAGCATCAGCAGCACGCGCGCCTTGTACGGATTGAGCGAGCCCGCGCTTACGAAGCCGAGCGCATCGTCGTTCGCCGCGCCGTTGCGCATCACGTGGCCCGAGCCGACGCGCGACGCGCGCACGACCGCGACGCCCTTCGCCGCCGCCTCGGCGAGCGCCGTCTGCAGCGTCGCGTGAATCGATCCGTTGCCCGTGCCCGCGACGACGAGCCCGCGCGCGCCCGCGGCGACGCATGCGTCGACCATCGCGCGCGATGCGCCCGCGTAGCTGACGATCACCTCGACCTGCGGCCATGCGGCGCCGATCGAAAAGCGCGAGTCGAGCGTGTGCGGGCGGGTCGCGCGGCGCGCGAATTCGATGCGGCCGTCCTGCACCCAGCCGAGCGCGCCGAGTTCCGGCGAGTGGAACGCGTCGACCGCGTAGGTGCTCGTCTTCACGACGTCGCGCGCGCTATGGATCCGGTTGTTGAATGCGACGAGCACGCCCTGCCCGCGCGCCGCCGCGCTGCCTGCGACCGCCACCGCGTTCAGCAGGTTGAGCGGGCCGTCGGACGACAGCGCGGTCGCGGGCCGCATCGCCGCCGTCATCACGACGGGCTTCGCGGTCTTCACGGTCAGATGCAGCAGGTACGCGGTTTCTTCGAGCGTGTCGGTGCCGTGCGTGATCACGATGCCGTCGATCGCGTCATTGGCGGCAAGCGCGTCGATCCGCTCGGCGAGCGTCGTCCATAGTGCGGGCGACAGGTCCTTGCTGTCGATGCTCGCGATCTGCTCGGCCTCGATCGTCGCGATCTGCGCGAGCGCGGGTACCGCGGCAAGCAGCCGGTCGACGCCGAGCGCGCCCGCCTGGTAGCCGGCCGTCTGCGCGGCGTCGGGCGCCGCGCCCGCGATCGTGCCGCCCGTCGCGAGAACGGCAATGCGTGGCAGCGCGCGCGGCGGCGCGCCCGAAACGTTGGGGGTGTTGGAAGATGTCGATGCGTTCATGGCCGCGATTGTAACGGCAGCGGACCGCTGTTCGGCAAGGGCGGCGTTTTCCCGAGTGCGCGGGCGCGCGTCGCAGGCCGCACGCGCCGGATGCGCGGCGCGCGTCGCAATCGTTCGCACTCCCGCACGATGCGTTCGCATCGCGCCGATTCGCATGCGCCGCGCCGGCTCACGTTATCTCGAAATAGACAGATTCGACGGCATCGCCGCGCGGCCCGGCTTCGCCCGAGCACGCGGCGCCGGCGTCGGGCATCCGCCCGAAAAGCCCGCGGCGCGGGCGTTTTCAGTCTTTCGAAAACATTTCGGCCGCAGCGCTTGGCCGCATCCCGCGCCGGGCCGCCGCGCCCGCTTCACGCGAAAAATAGCGCACCGCTCGTTTTCCCGAGTATTTTGTCGTTTCAGCGCCGATTTGCCATAATGCAAACCGCGACCCGCGCAGCCGCGCGATTCGCCGCTTATCGAACAAGATGCAATTCACCCACTGGGAGTATCCAATGAAGATCCGATCGCTGATGGCCGCGCTGCTCGTCGGCGGCATGCTGGCTTCGCCCGCGTTTGCCGCAAACAGCCAACAGGACAAGATGAAGGCCTGCAACGCGCAGGCGGCCGGCAAGACGGGCGACGACCGCAAGGCATTCATGAAGGACTGCCTGTCGGCGAAGCCGGCAAAGAAGATGTCGCAGCAGGAAAAGATGAAGGCCTGCAACACGCAAGCCGCCGGCAAGACGGGCGACACCCGCAAGGCGTTCATGAAGGACTGCCTGTCGGCGAAGCCTGCCGCCTGACGCTTCCAGCGAATCGGCACGATGCCGCGCACCGTTTCGACGGGCGCGGCATTTTATTTTGCGGCGCACGCGTTGGCGCGCGGCCGACTGCGGCGTATGGCCGCATTTTCTTCTATGATGGCTGCAGCGCGGCCCTCCCCACTCAATAGAATCGCCATCGGGCCGCCCTCATGACAGATGCGCACCGCGCATCAAACGGAGGCACGGGATGGCATGGAGACAAAGCCGCTGGTTCCGGCGCTGGCTGATCGTCATCGTGTTCTGGGCGGTGCCCGTCGCGATCGTCGCCGTGCGTGAGATCCGCGAGGAGATGGCCTACAACCACGCCGACCTCAAGCTCGCGCTGACGACCTGGGAACTCACCGACGCGCAGCGCGCGGCGGGCGCGGCGGCGGGCTGCCGTGGCGAGCCGGACGAAGCGCGCGCGGCGGGCTGCCCTGTCGACGTGCTGGCGGCGAACGCACGCCGCCAGCAGGAGGCGCGCGACGAATTCGCGGTGCGCAAGCGTACGCTCGCGAGCTATCTGTGGCATGCGTTCGTCGGCTACTGGATCGTCCCCGCCGCGTTCCTGTTCGCGTGCGGCATGGTGATCGGCCTCGTGCGCCGCGCACTGCGGCGCCCGCCCATCAAGCCGCCCGTTTCCCATCACTGAAGCTTGCGCAGTACGAGACATCGTTCACCGAAGCAAACCTTGGCCCAGGACAACGCGCGCATGCGGGTGCCGTCGCACAATGAAATGCGTCGATTTGACGGTCTTTCACCTGACAGCGGTAAGGCGAAGCGGTTCGCTGTGTTATAAAGTCCCGCGTGACACGCCCGTTCGCGGGAATCACGCTGATCTACACTTGATGGAGAAAAACGATGCAGAAACGCAATCTCGTGTTGAAAGCCGCCGCCGCGCTCGTCGTGGGCAGCTTGGCGCTCGCCGGTTGCACGACGACGCCGGACAAGCCCGCCACCGCCGCGACCAACGCGTCGAAGCGTCAAGCCATCGATGCAAGCGTCGACGCGACACTGTCGCGCCTGTACTCGACGGTGCCCGGCTCGCGCGAACTCGTCGCGAAGTCACGCGGCGTACTCGTGTTCCCGGACGTGATCCAGGCGGGCCTCATCATCGGCGGCCAGACCGGCAACGGCTCGCTGCGCGTCGGCGGTGCGACGGTCGGCTACTACAATACGTCGTCGCTGTCGGTCGGCCTGCAGGCGGGCGCGCAGTCGAAGGCGATCGTGTTCCTGTTCATGACGCAGGACGCGCTCGACAAGTTCCGCGGCTCGGAAGGCTGGGCCGCAGGCGCCGACGCATCGGTCGCGCTCGTGAAGATGGGTGCGAACGGCGCGGTCGACACGACGACGGCGACCGCGCCCGTCGAAGTGATCGTGCTGACGAACGCCGGCCTGATGGGCGACGTGTCGATCAGCGGCACGAAGGTCACGAAGCTGAAGATCTGACGCCGACACGCTTGGCCGCCGCACCGACGGCAAGCGGCGGCCGCCGCGAAAACGGCGATGCGCTTTCATGCGCATCGCCGTTTTTTTCGTGCGTCGTCCGATGGTCCGATCCGACGACCGGCCGCGCACGGCAGGCGGCGCGATACGCACCGCCCTCGTTCGCTCAAGACGCCGAATCGATTACCTTGAAGCGCGCGCGCTTCTGCGCGCGAATCAGCGATTGATAGACGTCGACGTATTGCTGCGCCATCCGGCGCGACGTGAAGCGCTCTTCGAAGCGCGCGCGCACGCGCTCGCGCGACAGCGTGTGCAGCCGGTTCACGGCCGCGACGGCGCCGATCTCGTCCTCGACGATGAAGCCCGACATGCCCTCGTCGATCACCTCCGACACCGCGCCGCGATTGAACGCGATGACGGGCGTGCCGCACGCCATCGCTTCGATCATCACGAGGCCGAACGGCTCGGGCCAGTCGATCGGGAACAGCAGCGCATGCGCGCCCGACAGGAACGCGGCCTTCTCGTGATCGGCGATCTCGCCGACGTACTCGACGTGCGGCAGCGCGAAGAGCGGCTTGATCTCGCGCTCGAAATACTCTTCGTCCGCCGCGTCGATCTTCGCCGCGATCCGGATGCGCATCCCGCAGCGCCGCGCGATCCGGATCGCCGTGTCGACGCGCTTTTCCGGCGAGATCCGGCCGAGGAACGCGAGATACGACTGCTCGACGGGCTGCGGCGTGTAGAGCGTCTCCGGCAGCCCATGGTAGACGGTCGTCAGCCACTTCGCCTGCGGCATCGGCTGACGCTGCGCGTTCGAGATCGAGATCACGGGCGCGGTGTCGAACGTGTCGAACACCGGCTGCTGCTCCGGCAGATCGAGACGGCCGTGCAGCGTCGTCACGAACGGCGTCTCCTGGCGCTTGAAGACCGAGAACGAGTAGTAGTCCATGTGGAAATGGAGCACGTCGAAGTCTCGAGCACGGCGTGCGACGGTCTCCATCAGCAGCATGTGCGGCGCGATCCGGTCGCGGATCGACAAATCGAGCCGCAGCGCGCGCGGCCATACCGCGTCGAGCTTCGCGCGCGTGATCGAGTCGCCGCTCGCGAACAGCGTCACGTCATGGCCCAGGTCGACGAGCGCCTCGGTGATGTACGACACGACGCGCTCGGTTCCGCCGTACAGCTTCGGCGGCACCGACTCGGTCAACGGAGCGATCTGCGCAATTCTCATGGGTACGATCTCCAGTGGCGGCCGGCCAGCGAGCCGGCGTTGGGCAGCGCCCGCAAACCGTCATTATTGGCGATTGACGCGCGACCCGGCGGACCGATTGCATTTTTTGGGGCTTGTTACAGGCGGGATACATTCGGACCGGCCGCATGGTTGCAGCCGCGACGGGCATTGTCCAGCAACATGGCCCTTTTTGGCGGTTTTCGCCGCGCTTCGCCGGGGCGGCGACGTTCCGGCGACGTTCCGGCGACATCCCGGCGACATCCCGATAGGCGGCGTCGTGGTGCGCCGCAATACGCGCCGTGCGACGCCGCGCTTGACCGCGTTCGGCTGCTTATCTCGCTTGTCGCCGCCAGTCCTCGTGCCGCCGATCTTCGACACCGCCGGCCGTTCGGGACTTGCCGATCGTCACGCATCACACATCACGCGTCGCTCGCCGCTCGTGAGCCCCCACCATCGCGCGCCGGCTGCGCCGCCGGCTCGGCGCCAAGCCAAGCCAAGCCAAGCCAAGCCAAGCCAAGCCAAGCCAGCCAATCATACGCCCGCGCGCGCCCCCACGGCCGCCGCGCCGCCCTCGCCTGCCTTGTAAGCGCGTGCGGACGCGTTCACCGCGCCGGCCACTTCCACGCCGGCCGGTCGAGCGCATCCGCATCGACGATCCGCGTCGCGCCCAGTTCTTTCTCGAGCACGATCGAATGGCTGCGCGGCTCGCGTTCGAGCGACGCGACGAGACGCGCCGCATGCGACACGACGATCACCTGCGAACGCTCGGCCGCCTGCGCGATCAGCCGGCCGAGCGCGGGCAGCAAATCCGGATGCAGGCTCGTCTCCGGTTCGTTCAGCACGAGAAGCGCGGGCGGACGCGGCGTCAGGAGCGCCGCGACGAGCAGCAGATAACGCAGCGTGCCGTCCGACAACTCGGCCGCGCGCAGCGGCCGCAACAGCCCCGGCTGCCGCATCAGCACCTCGAAGCGGCCGCGCTTGCCGGGATTGTCGATCTCGAGCCGTGCGCCGGGAAACGCGTCGTCGATCGCCGCATCGAGCGCCGCGGCGGCGCCGATCTCGTCGATCGTCTGCAGCGCGGCCGCGAGATCGCCGCCGTCGTCGGACAGCACCGGCGTATGCGTGCCGACCTGGGGAAGCCGCGCGGGCGCGAGCGCGTCGGTGCGGAAATGGTCATAGAAGCGCCACGAGCGAATCCGCTCGCGCACCGCGATCATCTCGGGCGCGCCGCGCGGGTCCGAGAACTCGGTCATCATGCTGTCGAAGCTCGCGACGGGCTGCGGCACGGTCTGCCAGTCGCCGGCTTCGTCGCGCGTGCGAAGCTGCGCGCCGCGCCGGTCGACGAGGAGCGTCGACGGCCGCAGCATCGACCCGCCCCAGATGCACTCGCGCTTGACGACCGGATCGAGTCCGAACTCGGTCTCGCCGTTCAGCGGCGGCAGCCCGAGATCGATCGCGTAGCCGAAGTCGTCGCACGCGAAGCCGAGCTTCAGGCTCACCGGCTCGCTGCGGACCGTGCCCGTTACCGGCACCTCGCCCGTCAGCATCCCTCGGGAGAAGCGCTCGGGCCCCGCCCACAGCGTCGACGGCAGCCCGCCCTCGCGCGCGAGCGACGGAATCACGCGGCCTTGCGCGGTATCCGCGAGCAGGCGCAGCGCGCGATACAGGCTCGACTTGCCGCTGCCGTTCGGCCCGGTGATCACGTTGAGCGTCGCGAGCGGCACGATGAGTTCGCGCAGCGATCGGTAATTGGCGATGGCGAGTGCGGTGAGATGCGGCATCGGAAGAAGGATCGATCGAATCGGCGAATCGAAAATGGATGAAGCGAACGTGGATCGAAACGTGCGCGAGCCGGTTCGGAGCCGGCAAGCGTCACGGACCGCTCCGTGACGCTTCAGCCCCGCGCACGATGCGAACCGCGGCACGGCCAACGGCACGCCGCCCGTCGCGACGCGCTCCGCTCGATTACGACGCGCACCGCGCGTTGGTCTCCGACGCCGTCGGATCGGCCGCGGTAAACGCCGCGGTGCTCGCGGCCGGCTCGAGCACGCGCCCGCCCGGATGCGGCTCGCGCGCGGCCGCGCCGGGCGTCGTCCATTCGGTGCGCTCGCGCGGCAGACAATGCGGATAGTGCGCGTTGATGAACGCGACGAGCCCCTCGCGCACGCGGCAGCGCAAGTCCCATGCGAGCGACGAATCGCGCGCGCTGACGAGCGCGCGCAACTGCATCGCGCGCTCGGTCGCGTCGGTCACCTGCAGCACCTGCACGCGGCCGTCCCATTCGGGCGCGGCGGCGACGATCCGTGCGAGCTCCGCGCGCAGCGGATCGAGCGGCAACCGGTAGTCGACGTACAGGAACACCGTGCCGATCAGCTCGGCGCTGCTGCGCGTCCAGTTCTGAAAAGGATTCTCGATGAACCACTGCAGCGGCACGACGAGCCGCCGCTGGTCCCACAGGCGCACCGATACGTAAGTGCCCGTGATTTCCTCGATGCGCCCCCACTCGCCCTGAATGATGACGACGTCGTCGAGCCGGATCGGCTGCGACAGCGCGATCTGCAGCCCGGCAATCAGGTTGCCGAGCACCGGGCGCGCGGCGATGCCGGCGACGAGGCCCGCGACGCCCGCCGACGCGAGCAGGCTCGCGCCGACCTGCCGCACGTTCGGGAACGTCATCAGCGCGGCGCCCGTGCCGATGATCACGATCAGCACCATCACGGTCCGCGCGAGCACGCGGGTTTGCGTGTGGATGCGGCGCGCCTCCAGGTTGTCGGGCGTATCGATCGGATGCGCACGGATGATCGCGTCGCCGACCGCGGCGGCGAGCCGCACCAGCAGCCACGTCAGCGACACGATCGTGCCGACCGCGGCGAGCGTGCGCAGCCCGGCCGCGTGCGGCAGCGCGTCGTCGACCTGCAGCCACAGGAATTCGAGCGCGAGGAACGACAGCAGGACGAGCGACGGCCGGTCGACGTACGACACGATCATGCTCATGAACGGATAAGGCCGCGCGATCGGCACGACGATGCGCGCGCCGATCCGGTGAATGCCCGCGACCACGAGCACCACGAGCGCCGACACGACGAGCGTGCCAAGCCAGGTATGAAGCGGCGCATCGGCGATGCGCCACAGGTCGTCGATCGTCATCATGTGCGCCGTATCTCCGTCAGGTTCGCGGGGAACGCGTCCCCGCGCTGGGGCGGCGGCCGGCCCGGATCAATAGCTGCGGCAGGGAAACGCCTTGCCGAGCCCGAGCGACACTGCCGTGCTCGCGTTGTAGTCGGCAAGCTTCGGATTCTCCGCGATGTACTTGCGCACCGCGTCGGTCATCTGCTGCGCCTTGATGTCGGGCGGCAGGCAGAAGTACTGGCCGACGCGCGGCCCGGTCGTGCCGCCGATCGCGTCGATCGTGTTGTAGACGCCGTCCGCCGCGCCTTCGATGTACGCCGCGCACGATGCCCGCGATTTGACGTCGGTCTTCGCGCACAGCTTGTCGAGGTCGCCGGCCGTAAAGGCGGCCGCTGTCAGCGGCACGGCGAACGCGGCGGCACAAAACATAGCCCGCAACATGAATCTTCCTTATGTCAGAAGGCGAAACCGCCGATACAACGAAAGGCGCGGCAGGACGCCGCGCCGAAAACCGTTATTTTGCACTCTTTTGCGCGTTCGGCGCTGGCGCGTCGCCGATGCGCACCGTGCGCTTCGACAGGATCGCGGTCGCGTCCGGCGCGTTGTAGTGCTTCGCGAAGTCGAGCGCGGCGACGCCGAGCTGGTTCTTCAGCGCGGGATCGGCGCCCTGGTCGAGCAGCAGCGTGACGGTCGAGCCGTGGTTGCCGCGCGCGGCCATCATCAGCGGCGTCGTGCCGTTCGGCGACGCGGCGTCGATGTACGCGGACTTGTCGAGCAGGTACTTGACGACGTCGTCGTTGCCGTTCGTCGCCGCGTAATGGAGCGGGGCCCAGCCCTTCTTGCTCACTTCGGCGCCCTTGTCGACGAGCAGCTTCACGAGCGGCAGATCGCCGTTCAGCGCGGCGAGCATCAGCGCGTTCTCGCCCGCCTTGTCTTCCTTGTCGAGATCGACGTTCGGCGCGGCGGCGAGCGCGGCGGCGACCTGATCGGACTTCTCGCGCGCGGCGACCACGATGAGCGGATCGCCGTTCGGCGCGATCGTGTTCGGGTCGAGGCCATTCTTCAGTTGTTTCGAGATGTCCTTGATGTCGTCGAACTTGACGGCCTTCACGATCCCGTCGAGCGACTCCGCGTGCGCGGACGCCGCCGCGAGCACGCCGAGCCCGCCCGCGACCGCGAGCGTGCGCAGCACGGCGCCCATCGCGCACTGTTTCGACAAGTATTTGATCGACTTCATTTTTTCAGCTCCTACCCCTGGTTGACTGGGCTGGCGTCGCCCGCGCGGGCGATCTTGAACAGCCGGAAAAAGTTCTGCGACGTCGCGGCGGCGAGCGCCTCGTCGGTCATCCCGCGTTGCGCCGCGATAAAGCGTCCGACATAACTGACGTACGCAGGTTCATTCGGCTTGCCGCGATATGGCACGGGCGCAAGGTACGGCGAATCGGTCTCGATCAGCAGACGGTCGAGCGGCACGCGCCGCGCGACGTCCTGCACGTCGGTCGCGTTCTTGAACGTGACGATGCCGGAGAGCGAGACGTGGAAGTTCTGCGCGAGCGCCGCTTCGGCGACGGGCCACGGCTCGGTGAAGCAGTGCATCACGCCGCCCGGCACGCTCGCGCGCTCCTCGGCCATGATCCGCAGCGTGTCGTCCGACGACGCGCGCGTATGGACGATGAGCGGCTTGCCCGTCGCGTGCGCGGCGCGGATGTGCGTGCGGAAGCGCTGGCGCTGCCATTCCATGTCGGCGATCGAACGGCCGTCGAGACGGTAGTAATCGAGGCCCGTCTCGCCGATCGCGACGACCTTCGGATGCGCGGCGAGCTCGACGAGCTCGGCGACCGTCGGCTCCTTCGCATCTTCGTGGTCCGGATGCACGCCGACCGACGCGAAGACGTTGTCGTGATCGCGCGCGATCGCGAGCACCGACGGCAGCGTCTCGAGATCGACCGACACGCAGAGCGCGTGCGTGACGCCGTGCTCGCGCATGTTGCCGAGCACTTGCGGCAGACGGTCGGCGAGCCCTTCGAAATTGATGTGACAGTGAGAATCGACGAACATGATGAATTCCTTGCTGCGCGCGGCGGCGGCCCGGCGGATAAGCCCGCGCGCGCCGCCCGCACGCGCTTACGCGTCGACGAGCCGCTTGCCGACGATCACGAGATCGCGCTCGACGCCGTCGAGCACCGCGACGTGCGGCAACGTGCCCCAGGTCGAGAAGCCGTAGCGCGCGAAGAGCCGCAGGCTCGGCTCGTTATGGCCGAAGATGAAGCCGAGCGCCGTGTGGACGCCGAGCTCGGGCGCCTTCGCGAGCGCGAGTTCGAGCAGCTTGCCGCCGAGCCCCTTGCCGCGCGCGGCCTCGTCGAGATAGATGCTGATCTCCGCCGTGTGGCCGTATGCGGGACGGCCGTAGAAATCGGAGAAGCTCAGCCACGCGATCACCCGCCCCGCTTCCTCGACGACCCACAGCGGCCGCGCGTGCGGATTGTGCGCGTCGAACCATGCGCGGCGGCTGTCGGCCGTCACGGGCTCGGTATCGGCCGTCACCCGGCGCGACGCGACCGTCGAATTGTAGATCGCGACGATGTCGGGCAGATCGTCGGGCGTGGCGTCGCGGTAGGCAAGCTGGGTCATGGATGGCGATTCGATGGGCGAAACGGTTGGGCAGGACTACGCGAACAGCTCGCGGTAGCCGAGAAACAGCTCTTCGAACACGAGGCGCGCGCCGAGCGGATGGTTCTCCACCGCGCGCTGCCGCGTGACCGTCTTCTGGAAGCGCGCGAACGCGTTCGCGTCGAGCGCCGCCGCGCAGCGCGCGAGCGCCGCCCGCTGCGCGGGGAAGTAGCGCGGCGCGCCCGCCGCGCGCTCGGCGAGCAGATCGTACAGCCAGCGCTGCAGCCAGCCGAGCACGACAGGCACGGGCAGCTTCTGCAGCGTCTCGCCGCACGCGAACGGATCGCACGCGGCGCCCGCCGCGAGCTGCGCGAGCGTCCAGTCGCGCAGCGGCCGGTTCTCGTCGCTCGCGAGCGCGAGCGCGGCGAGCGGCGCGCCGCCCGCTTCGGCGAGCAGCGCATTCGCATCGGCGACGTTCTGCGCCGCGAGCCAGGCCGCGGCCGCGTCGGGCGCGGGCACCGTCATCGGCCACTGGCGGCAGCGGCTCACGATCGTCGGCAGCAGCCGGTCGATGCGCGCGGACACGAGCAGGAACACGACGCCCGCGGACGGCTCCTCGAGCGTCTTCAGGAGCGCGTTCGCGGCCGCGACGTTGAGCGCCTCGGCCGGATACAGCACGACGACGCGCGCGCCGCCGCGATGCGACGCGATCCCGCAGAAGTCGACGAGCGCGCGCACCTGCTCGATCTTGATTTCCTTGCTGGGCGTCTTGGTTTTCTTGCCGCCTTCGTCGGCGTCGGCGGCCTTCGGCTCGTCGGCCGCGCCCGGCAGCTCGCCCGCGAGCGCCTCCGGCACGACGATCCGGTAATCGGGATGGTTGCCCTGCTCGAACCACGTGCATGCGGCGCACGCGCCGCACGGCTCGCCGCGCTCATGCGGCGTCTCGCACAGGAAGCCCTTCGCGAGATGCTGCGCGAAGGCGAGCTTGCCGATCCCCGCCTGGCCGTACAGCAGCAGCGCGTGTGGCCAATGCGCGCGCAGCGCCTGCAGGCGGTTCCAGTCGTCGGTCTGCCACGGATAAATCATCGTTCGCGTCTTCCTTTCGTCACAGCGCGGCGAGCACGCCTTCGAGCTTCTTGCGGATCTGCGGAATCGGCTCGCTCGAATCGACGATCGCGAAACGATGCGGCGCCTCCTGGGCGCGGCGCAGGTACTCGGCGCGGGTGCGCGCGAAGAACGCGTCGGACTCGCTCTCGAACTTGTCCGGCATCCGCACCGCGCCGCGGCGCGCGCTCGCGACTTGCGGCTGCACGTCGAACAGCACCGTCAGGTCCGGCTGGAAGCCGCCCTGCACCCAGCGCTCGAGCGCCTCGAGCTTGTCGCGCGGCAGCCCCCGCCCGCCGCCCTGGTACGCGAACGTCGCGTCGGTGAAGCGGTCCGACACGACCCAGTCGCCGCGCGCGAGCGCGGGCTCGATCACGAGCGCGAGATGCTCGCGCCGGCCGGCGAACATCAGGAGCGCCTCGGTTTCGAGATCCATCGGCTGGTTGAGGAGAATCTCGCGCAGCGTCTCGCCGAGCCGCGTGCCGCCCGGCTCGCGCGTGACGACGACGTGCTTGCCGCTTTGCCCGAGCCTTTCCTGGAGCCGTTCGCAGAACCACTGCAGATGTGTGGTCTTGCCCGCGCCGTCGATCCCTTCGAACGTGATGAATTTGCCACGCGCCATTCATTGACCTCGTATGTATTTGTCCACGGCTTTGTTGTGATCCCCGAGCGTGTCGGAAAAAACGCTCGTGCCGTCGCCCTTCGCGACGAAATAGAGCGCGGACGTCGCCGCGGGGTTCACCGCGGCGTAGAGCGCCGCCTCGCCCGGCAGCGCGATCGGCGTCGGGGGCAGCCCGCGGCGCGTGTAGGTATTGTACGGAGTGTCGGTCTGCAGATCGCGCTTGCGCAGCCGCCCGGCGTATGCGTCGCCCATTCCGTAGATCACCGAAGGATCGGTCTGCAGCGGCATCCCGACCCGCAGGCGGTTCGCGAACACGCCCGCGACGAACCCGCGATCGGCCGCGTGCCCCGTCTCCTTCTCGACGAGCGACGCAATCGTCAGCGCTTCGTAAGGCGTCTTGAACGGCAGGCCGGGCCGGCGCGCCGTCCACGCGTCGGCGAGGCGCACCTGCATCAGCTTGTAGGCGCGGCGATAGACGTTCAGGTCGCTCGTGCCCCTGTCGAACAGATAGGTGTCCGGAAAGAACAGACCCTCGCCGCTGCCGCGCGCGACGGCCTCGTCGGGCGCGCCGATCGCGCGCAGCAGTTCCGCGTCGCTCATCGCGGCGCTCGCGTGCGCGAGCGCGGCGTTCGCGTCGAGCTCCGCGCGCATCCGCCGGAACGTCCAGCCCTCGATCACCGTGACGACGTACTCGTTGACGTCGCCGCGCGCGACCTTCTGCAGCACCTGGTAAGGGGTCACGCCCGTCTTGAATTCGTAGTTGCCGGACTTGAGCCGGCTCGACAGCAACAGCACGCGCGTCATCGCGACGAAGAGCCTCGGCTCGACGGGCACGCCGCCGTGCGCGAGTTGCAGCGCGACGCCGCGCACGCTGCTGCGGGGCTTGATCGTGACGTCGAGGGTCGGCGTGGCGAGCGCGAGGGGCCGGGTGGCCCAGTAATAGGCGCCGCCCACGCACGCGGCGCCCGGCAATACGACGGCGAGCGCCGCGAGCGCGGCGCACTTCTTCAGTAGGGACATGCGGAACGTGAATCAGGTAAGACCCATATAATACTTGCTCGCCTCTGCCAAAGTCAGGATTGACTGTTCCCTCATTCCATGAGCACACCGATCGCCTCCCCGGCCGCGCAGGCCGCCGTTCCCGCCGCGCCGCCGGCGCTGCCCCGTCCGTGCGCCGACGATTTCGCCGCCGCGCTCGGGCGCGGCGCGTTCGCGGTGCTCGAACAGTTCGGCATCGTCGACGTGACGGGCGCCGACGCCGCCACGTTCCTGCACAGCCAGTTGACGAACGACATCGAACATCTCGACGCCGCGAGCGCACGCCTCGCCGGCTACTGCTCGCCGAAGGGGCGCCTCCTCGCGTCGTTCCTCGCATGGCGCGCCGGCCACGACGTGCGCCTCCTCGTGTCGAAGGACGTGCAGCCCGCGGCGCAGAAGCGCCTGTCGATGTTCGTGCTGCGCGCGAAGGCGAAGCTCGCCGACGCGAGCGACGCGCTCGTCGCGGTCGGCTTCGCGGGCGACGTGCGCGCGGCGCTGTCGGGCGTCTTCGACGCGCTGCCGGACGGCGTCCACACGAAGGTCGACGCACCCGCCGGCGCGCTGATCCGCCTGTCCGACGCGGCCGGCCGCGCGCGCTATCTGTGGATCGGCACGCGCGCCGAGCTCGACGCACGCCTGCCCGCGCTCGAAGCCGCGCTGCCGCGCGTGTCGGCCGCCGTCTGGGATTGGCTCGACGTGCGCGCGGGCGAACCGCGGATCACCCAGCCCGCCGTCGAACAATTCGTCCCGCAGATGGTCAACTTCGACGTGATCGGCGGCGTCAACTTCCGCAAGGGCTGCTATCCGGGCCAGGAAGTCGTCGCGCGCAGCCAGTACCGCGGCACGATCAAGCGCCGCACCGCGCTCGCGCACGTCGCGGTCGACACCGACGCCGCGCACGCGGGCGTCGAGCTCTATCATTCGGACGACCCCGGTCAGCCGTGCGGGATGATCGTGAATGCGGCGGCGGCGCCCGAAGGCGGCGTCGACGCGCTCGTCGAGATCAAGCTCGCCGCGCTCGAGAGCGGGTCGGTCCACCTGGCTTCCGCGAGCGGTCCAACGCTCGCGTTCCTGCCGCTTCCTTACGCGCTGCAAGCCGAAGCCTGACGGCCGCGCGCCGCCGGACGACACGCGCCGCCGTGCGCCGCCCGGCCTCACCCAGCGAGGATATCGCCCGATGTGCCTGATCGTATTCGATTGGCAGCCCGACGCCACGCACGGCCCGGTGCTGACGCTTGCCGCGAACCGCGACGAGTTCTTCCGCCGCACGAGCGCGCCGCTGTCCTGGTGGAGCGACGCGCCGAACCTGCTGGCGGGCCGCGATCTCGAAGGCGGCGGCACGTGGCTCGGCGTCGCGCGCGACGGCCGCTTCGCCGCGCTCACCAACTATCGCGCGCCGTTCGACATCCGCGCGGGCGCGCCCACGCGCGGCAAGCTCGTCTCCGAGTTCCTCGCGGGCAACAACGCCGCGCCGCTCGACTATCTTGCGAACGTCGCCGAAAAGGCCGTGTTCTACAACGGCTTCACGCTGCTCGTCGGCGACGTCGTGCGCGGCGAGCTCGCGTGGTACTGCAACCGCCCGGCCGACGCGCAGCCGGCGCCCGACGCGCCCGCGCTCGTCGCGCCCGGCGTGCACGGGCTGTCGAACGCGCGGCTCGACACGCCGTGGCCGAAGCTCGTCGCGAAGCGCAGCGAGCTCGGCACGCTGCTCACGGGCGATGCGGCCGCCCCCCTCGACGCGCTGATCGAGATGATGCGCGACACCCGCGAGGCCGCCGACGACGCGCTGCCGCGCACGGGCATTCCGCTCGAGCGGGAGCGCGCGCTGTCTGCGGCGTTCATCGAGACGCCCGAATACGGATCGCGCGGCACGACCGCGCTGCGGGTCGCGCGCGACGTCGAGGGACGGCTGAGGTTCGACGTCAAGGAGCGCTGCGACGACGACGGCTCGCACCGGATCGTGCGGCCGGGCACGTTCGAGCGGGCGTTCACGTTCGACATCGACGGGGGCGGCGCCGCGCGGCGGTGACGGGTTCGCTGCGGATTCGGGGTACGGGGTTCGCGGTTCGCGGTTCGC
>NZ_LOVS01000054.1:0-3202 GCF_001523835.1 Burkholderia sp. ABCPW 14
TTCTGATCGTCCAAGCGAAACGACACCAAGCGCATATCGCTCAGCACGTCCGGCCCGAGCACGTAGGGCGTGCGCATCGCGTCCTGATAGATCAAATCCACGACTTGAGCGACCGTCACGAACCGCAAATCAAACGCCGTACCGCGCACATGCTTCAACGGCATGACGACCGGCGCAACCGACGACGCCGACGCCGCCACAGTCGCCAACCTCGGATCGGCCGGCAGCGTCGGTAACGGAGGCACCGCGCCAGCAGCGACACCCGCATACAGCACCACGCTCCCAACAAGCGCCCTCAATCGCATCATCTTGCCCTCTCGCCTTGTTCTGTTTTCCCCGCCCGCGTGCCAGTCCAACCGCTCACCATCTTTCCGTCAACGTCGCCCGTCAGCCGCACGCCCTCACCGCGAAAATCCGCACCAGAAACCACACGCAACCGACCATCCGCCGCGGCCAGCACGACGTAGCCCGCACTGCCGATCGCGTAACGCCCTGCAACGCGCCAATCTGGCGACTGCGCCGCAGCACTGGCCGACTGATGCGACGGCGAGGACTGCGACGACGGCGCTGTCGTCGCAACTGGCGGGGAAGCCTCCATTCCGGGCGTAATCCCGAAGCCGCCGCGCGCGTTATGGAAAATCTTCACCGCGAGCACGATGAACAACGCCAACGCCACCGGCACGACAAACAACGCCTTTGGAATGACCGCCTGCTTCTTCGTGTGGACTTCGGCGCTCGTGTAGAGCTTGAACACCTCACGCGGATAAGGCCATTGCCGTTTCACCGCGTCTTTCAGGCCGCTCGGGTTGTGACAGTGGTCCCACTCGTACAGCATCGCGCGCTTGAGCCCGAACAGGTTGCGCGCGTGAATGTGCCGCCCGACCAGATCGCGAACCGTCTTGCTGATCCGCTGCGGATGCTGCGTGATGAGGATGAAGTCGACGCCCTTGTGACGATGCACGTGCAGTTGCTCCACGTCCGGCGTCGGCCTTTGGCTGACCGTCGTCGGCGGGTAGATGCGTTGCGCCTCATCGATCACGATCAAGTCGTGCGCTTCGGCCTTTTCGTGCCACTGGCGCAACCACGGCTCGTCAATCTCAACGTGCTCGATTGCCAGATCGCGAATGCCGTCGACCAGCACACGACGCCCCTTCGCAATCTTCGTCAGCAGCCAGACCGCGTGCAGCGTCTTACCACTCCCCGGAACCCCCGTAATCAGCGTGATCATTTGCTGAACACCATTTTTGTTGTGAACGTGAGCATGTAGAACGACACGCGCGCAGAGAGCCCACCGAGCACATAGGCGATGCCGTCGCCCACACCACCGAGTGCGAGCACGTTAGCGATATCGGCACTCAAACCGCCCACGCTCGCACTCATCCACTGCACCACCTGATCGAACGCGAGATCGATTCCCGTGATCGTCACAAGACCAATGCCGAGCGCAACCAGTACACGCGTAACGATCGGCCCGACCAGCGACACCAGCAAAGTCGCCCAACTCATGCCATCAACCCCATGATGAAGATCAAGCCAGCAAGCAGCGCGCACCCCAACAGAATCAGCGGACGCAGCTTGATCGCGAAATCACAGATCGGCTCGTAACTAAACGAGAGATCGCCACCGAAAACCGTGACGTGACGCGGCGGCGGACACACGCCATTCCGCAAGCCAACCGAGACGGGCGAAAGCGAAATACTCCTTGAATCGCGGTTCAGCGGCACATCGTTCGCACTGCCGAGCGGTGCGCAACCGGATGCGTCGGGGTGAAGCACACACACATCAGGCCACGGTGATTGAGGCTTACCGGTATCCCCCGGACCCGTGCCCGGGTTAGTCCCCGGATTGGTTCCGGGATTCGTTCCCGGATCGGTGCCGGGATTTGTCCCCGGGTTCGTACCCGGATTGGTTCCGGGGTTCGTGCCCGGGTTGGTGCCCGGGTTGGTGCCCGGGTTCGTGCCCGGGTTGGTCCCGGGGTTCGCGCCCGGGTTGGTCCCGGGGTTCGTGCCCGGGTTGGTTCCGGGATTCGTACCCGGGCTGGTTCCGGAATCAGTACCCGGACTGGTCCCCGGGTTGCCGTTTGGTATCGGAAACCCCATCGATCCGCCACCTGCGCGCGTGCCGGGACTCACCGACGTGAACTCGCCCACATTGGGAACCCACTGGGGATTCTGCGCATTCCAGCTACTAACGTCGTCCTCACTAATCGGGTAGCTTGGATCAAAAGGCACACCCTGATAGCCGGGTTGATTGCTGGCCTGCTTCCATAGCTCATTCGCAAGCGCCGCAACAATTTTCGGGCTGACCGGCTTAGCCCGCTCCGCATTCTCCAGCGATTTCACGGTGTCCGCCACCGCTTGCGGACGCCCTTGAATATCAACGTACGTCACTTCGCGCGCACATGACGCATACACGTCGCTGAGATATGCGGTGAAGGTATGGCCATGGATAACAACTCGCACCGGCATATCCTTGACAGCAAGTAACATGCTTTGAGTGGGGCGGCGCTGATCCGGCCAGCAGTCGGCAGCGTCAGTATTACCCGTGCAGACGAATCCCCAATCGACGTAGCCACTAGTCGGACAAGGCTCGCCAACGTGCCCCCTTGTCGCATCAGCCACAGCATCAAGCGTGACCGACGGTTTTTTCGGGAATATCAAGCGTATCAAGCCGTCAATCGCAAGCTGTACGGATGCACCGAAGGCAGCACCGAGCGCGTAGCACGCAGCAACTCCCAAAAACCCACCTCCCAGCGCACAGCTGCCCACTGCAATGCCGCCGATAGTGGAGCTAGTAACTCCAGTGATCGTATTGATCGCGCTAGCCGTCGCCTCCACTTGCGCGCCCGAGACCTCATAACCTCGCTTTGCTTCAGTCGCGGCAATTACACCAGCCAGCTGCATCGAGGGCCGGGATTCTGTCTCGACCACCACACGATCGACAACCGAACCTGAACCGGTCGCCTCCACGACGCGATCAAGTGGCCCCGCAGGTTTAGCGGTAGTTCCAGGCTCCATCACGATATTTCCGCGCGTGTCAAAGCGGACAGGCGCTTTTGGTGCTGGTACTGGACCGGCCGCTGTCGCCGTCGCAAGCGAAGCAATCAGCAAAGCCACGATAAGAAGGTGCGCAAGCCTCATGACATCAAAATCAATCCGGCCGTATAGATGGTCCCGACGACCACCACGAACTGAATGCAGTA
>NZ_LOVS01000055.1:0-185777 GCF_001523835.1 Burkholderia sp. ABCPW 14
CTGGCGGATCAGACGCCGGATGAGGCATACTTCGCGACGCTGCCTGCGATCAAATCGGCAGCATGATTGCCTCGGACGTTCCACTTAAAAATCTCAGAAAACTGTCCGAACGAGCGAAGCCACCTCTGTGTAGTTGTCGTCAACAGCACGGTCGGTTTGTCCGCACTCCATCACGATCGACCGCTGATGACACTTGGGACGGCGGTCTATTCGATGCCTGGTATGACCTGGCAGGGAAGTCTGGACAGTTTCTGGCAACAGGCTGAAGGCCCAGACACGGCACTGTATCAGGCGTTCATCGACTATGTGATCCGCCATACTCAGATTAACGGCGATTTCTACAGCCGCTCGGGCATCGCGATGGCGGTAGCCGGTGCGGTTCGCCGTCTTGAGGCGGCCATGTCTCCGTTTGCTGCCGGACAGACGTCCGTATCCTCCGAGCCAAGCTTTTTGCCCCAGCAACATATACTGCCTCCTCAATTGAAAGAGGCCGCTCGTGGCTAGTGAACTCGCAGGATACGTCGACCGATGACTGCGCGTTCTTCTCGCTGCATAGTGATCACCGGCGCCAGCGCGGGGCTCGGCGAAGCGCTCGCCAGGTGTTATGCCGAACGTGGTGTGGCGTTGGGGCTTGTGGGGCGGAACGCGACGCGTCTCGAAGCTTGTGCGCAGCTCTGTCGCGATGCCGGGGCTGAAGTGGTCACTGTGATCCTCGACGTGCGTGATTCCGAGAAGACGCGGAAGTGGTTATCGCGCCTCGACCAGTCACATCCAATCGATCTCTTAATCGCGAATGCCGGCGTTGCGAGTACCCTTGCATCGTCTGGCGAATGTGAAGACTTTGCACGAATAAGCGAAGTCATGGACACGAATTTCTACGGCACGATGCACACGATTTTGCCGGTTCTTGCGCGCATGCGTAGACGTGGGCGTGGCCAAGTCGCACTCGTCAGCTCGCTCGCCGCGCTGCGCGGCATGGCGATTTCGCCCGCCTATTGCGCGAGCAAGGCAGCGATCAAGGCATATGCCGATTCGGTCCGTCCGTTGCTTGCGCGCGACGGCGTCAGGCTGTCCGTGATCCTGCCGGGCTTCGTGAAGACCGCGATGAGCGACGTGTTCCCGGGCGACAAGCCGTTCCTGTGGTCCGCCGACAAGGCGGCCGCCCACATCCGCGCCAAGCTCGCAGCCGGGCGCGCGGAGATCGCGTTTCCGGGGCTGCTCGCGTTCGGCATGCGTTTGTTGCCGCTGCTGCCCGCTACGCTCGCGGACGCGATCCTCGGCAGGCTGTCGTATCTGCCGCGCGAGGAGCGCTAGCGTGGGCGGCGGGCTCGCGCTCACCTTCTCGATTGCGGCCGCGCTGTCGTTCGCCCTCGATGCGCTCGCGATGCCGCGCGCGCCGTGGCGTCGGCCGCCGCCGGCCTTCGCGCTGCACGTGCTCGCGTTCGCGTTCGTCGGCGGCTGCGTGCTGTTCGTCACCGCGCGCGTGCTGTTCTCGGCATTCGTCGCCGTCGCGCTTGTCGGCCTGATGGCGGTCGTCAGCAACGCGAAGCATGAATCGCTGCGCGAGCCGTTCGTGTTCACCGATCTGAGCCTCTTCAGCCAGTTGTTCTCGCATCCGCGCCTGTATCTGCCGTTCCTGAGCGCGGGCAAGGTTGCCGCAATCGCGGTCGGGATCGCGCTGCTCGCGGCCGGCTATCGGGCCGAGACGCCGCTCGCGCCGCGGCCGTTCGGCGCGGCGGCGGCCGCGATCGCCGCATGCTTCGTCTGCGGCTGCCTGCTCGCGAAGCGCCTGACGCTCACGCTCGACGCGAGCGTCGACCAGCGGCGCAACGGCTTCTTCGCGACGTTCGTCGCGTATCTGCTCAACGGGCTGCGGCCGGCGACGCTGCGCGCGTTCGAGCGCGCGGCGGCGGCGAGTCCGTTCGCCGACGGCCGGGCCGCCGCGTACCCGGATGTGATCGTGATCCAGAGCGAATCGTTCTTCGATGCGCGGCGCGCGGCGAGCGGCATCGAGCCGTCGCTCTTCGCGCATTTCGATCGCGCGCGGCGCGAGTCAATGTTTTACGGCGAGCTTGCGGTGCCCGCGTGGGGCGCCAACACGATGCGCACCGAGTTTGCGATGCTGACGGGGCTCGCGTCGGAGCGCCTCGGCTATGCGCGCTTCTATCCTTACGCGTTCCTGCGCCGCGCCTGCGATTCGCTCGCCGGCTGGTTCAGGCGCGGCGGCTACGGGACGGTCGCGATCCATCCGTATTACGCGGACTTCTTCGGCCGCGACCGCGTGTTTCCGCTGATGCATTTCGAGCGCTTCCTCGACATCCGGCATTTTGCTCGCGCGCCGCGCGCCGGCCCGTACGTGGCCGACGCGGCCGTCGCCGAGGCGCTGATCGCCGAGCTCGACGCACCGCGCGCCAAGCCGCTCTTCGCATTCGCGATGACGATGGAGAACCACGGCCCGCTGCATCTGGAGACGGTGGAGCCCGGCGAATCGCGCGCGCGCCATGCGTTCGGCGACGGCGCCGAATGGCGCGATTTAACTGTTTACTTGCGTCACGTCGTAAATGCGGATGCAATGATCGGGCGACTGCTCGAGCATCTGCGCGCTCGGCGGCGTGACACGGTCGTGTGCTTTTATGGCGACCATGTCCCGGCGCTGCCGCATATTTTCGGTAGGCTGGGTGTCGCGCCCGAGCGCAGCGACTACTTTATCTGGCGGAATTTCGGAACCCCGGACGCCTGTCGGCGAGATGCGCGTGTCGAAGAGCTCGGTTCGATCCTGCTTCGCGCGACCGAAGCGGAAGAGACGGGCAGCCCTGCGACGAATGCATCGGAAAAAACGACACAACGATGAATGTAAAGATTGCAATTGTTGGGATGGCGTGTCGCTTCCCCGGTGGCGTGGAAAGTCCGGACGCGTTCTGGAGGCTGTTGTGCGACGAGCGTGACGCGGTCACCGAGGTGCCCGCGGAGCGATTCGGTACGGACTTCTATCGACATCCGTCGAAGCGCGAACCGGGTAAAAGCTACACGTTCGCCGCGGGCGTCCTGGACAATGTTGCGGGTTTCGACGCAGCGTTCTTCGGCATTTCGCCGCGCGAGGCGACGCAGATGGATCCGCAGCAGCGCCTGCTGCTCGAACTTGCGTGGGAAGCGTTCGAGGATGCCGGCGTGCGTCCCGCCGACATGCGCGGGCGCAACTGCGGCGTGTACGTCGGCGTCGCGAGCCCGGACTACGGCAATCGCAGCATGGACGACCTGAATTCGGTCGATCCGTATTCGGCGACCGGCAACACGCTCAGCATCGCGTCGAATCGCGTGTCCTATCTGTTCGATCTGCGCGGGCCGAGCATGTCGATCGACACCGCATGCTCGTCGTCGCTCGTCGCGTTGCACCAGGCGATCCAGGCGCTGCAATCGGGCGACGCCGAGTTCGCGCTCGCGGGCGGCGTGAATCTGCTCGCGCATCCGTTCGGCTTCGTCAGTTTCTCGAAGGCGTCGATGCTGTCGCCGCGCGGCCGCTGCCGCGCGTTCGACGCGACGGGCGACGGCTACGTGCGCGCCGAAGGCGGCGCGTTCGTGCTGCTGAAGCCGCTCGAGCGCGCGCTTGCCGACGGCGACACGATCCACGCGGTGATCGCGGGCTCCGGCGTGAATTCGGACGGCTACTCGCCGGGCGGCATCAGCGTGCCGGGCGCGGCGACGCAGGCCGCGCTGCTGCGCGACGTGTACGGGCGCGCGGGCATCGATCCGCGTTCGCTCGTCTATCTCGAAGCGCACGGCACCGGCACCGCGGTCGGCGATCCGATCGAGGCGCGCGCGCTGATCGAAGTCGCGGGCGCGCAGCGCCCGGAGCACGATCCGCTCCTGATCGGCTCGGTGAAGACCAACATCGGCCATCTCGAAACCGCGTCCGGGATGGCGGGCCTCTTCAAGGCCGTGTGCTGCCTCAGGCACCGCGCGGTTCCGCGCTCGCTGCATTTCGAGACGCCGAATCCCAATATCGATTTCGCGGGCGGGCGGCTGCGCGTCGTCGATCGCTACACGCCGCTCGGCGAACGCGACGCGCCGCTCACGATCGGCGTCAACTCGTTCGGCTTCGGCGGCACGAATGCGCACGTCGTGCTGATGGAAGCGCCCGCAGCCGCAGCGGACGACGGG
This sequence comes from Burkholderia sp. ABCPW 14, assembly GCF_001523835.1. Classification (NCBI taxonomy): domain Bacteria; kingdom Pseudomonadati; phylum Pseudomonadota; class Betaproteobacteria; order Burkholderiales; family Burkholderiaceae; genus Burkholderia; species Burkholderia sp. ABCPW 14. Next base: position 4,159 of record NZ_LOVS01000055.1, read on the forward strand.
CAGGGCGACGCGACGAAGCAGAGCGCGCCGGATGTCGACGAGGCCCCGCCGCCGCTCGTCTTGACGGCGCGCGCGCCGCAGGCGCTGGCCGCGCTGGCGTCGCGCTATCTGCAGCGCCTCGACGACGGCTGCGCGTGGCACGCGCTCGCCGCCAACGCGGTGCGGCGCAGACAATGGTTCGAAGCGCGCGCGGTCGTCGCGCCCGCGAGCGTCGCAGACGGCCGCGCGGCGCTCGCCGCGCTGGCGCAGCCGGGCGGGGCGTCGGTGCCCGCGTGCGTCGCGCAGGCGCATGCGGCGGAGCACGAGGCGCGCGTCGCGCTCCTGTTTTCCGGCAACGGCTCGCAGTGGGCGGGGATGGGCCAGGAACTGTACGCGCAAGACGCGGTGTTCCGCGCTGCGCTTGCCGAAGTCGACGCGCTTTGGTGCGCGGACGGCAGCGCATCGCTTGTCGACGTGATGTGCGCGGGCGCGAGCGCCGAATGGCTCGCCGCGACCGAGCACGCGCAGCCGCTCCTGTTCGCGATTCAAGTGGGGATCGTGCGCGTGCTCGACGCGCACGGCGTGCGCTTCGACGCGGTCGCCGGCCACAGCGTCGGCGAGATCGCCGCCGCATGGGCGGCGGATGCGCTGTCGCTCGCCGACGCGGTGCGTGTCATCAAGATCCGCAGCCGCGCGCAGGCGCTGACCCGCGGCAGCGGACGCATGGCCGCGGCGGGCGTCGGCGAGGACGCCGCGCGTGCGCTGATCGCGCAGTTGTCGCTCGCGTCGAGCGTCGAGATCGCCGGCGTGAACAGTCCGCAATCGGTGACGCTCGCGGGCCCGCTCGACGGATTGCAGGCGATCGACGCATCGCTGCGCGCGAACGATCAGTTCTTCCAATTGCTCGATCTCGATTACGCGTTCCACAGCAAGCAGATGGAGCGGATCGAGCCGGTCGTGCTCGAAAAGCTCGCGGGCGTTGCGCCGCGCGCGGGCACGGGCGGCTTCGTATCGACCGTCACGGGCGAGCGCTTTGCGGGCGACGCGCTCGACGCGCGCTACTGGTGGCGCAACATTCGCGAGCCGGTGCGTTTCGGCGATGCGATCGCGCACCTCGCGGCGGACGGCATTCGTTTGTTCATCGAAGTATCGCCGCATTCGATCCTGCGCACGTACGTGAAGCAGACGCTGACCGCGCTCAAGCTGTCCGGCACGACGCTGCCGACGCTCAAGCGCCAGCAGGACGGCGCGCAGATGCTGCGCCACGCGATCGCCTCGGCGGTCGCGCACGGCGCGCGGATCGATCCCGACCGCTTCGCGCCCGACGCGCCGCGCGTCGCGCTGCCGACCTATCCATGGCAGCGCGAGCGCTACTGGCTCGATCCGAGCCCCGAAGGCTACGGCCTCGTCAATCGCCGCCGCGCGCATCCGCTCCTGGGCTACCGGCTGCGCGAGCACGCGTTCGCGTGGGAGAACCAGCTCGATCCCGTGCGCGTGCCGATGCTCGCCGATCACGTCGTCGATGGCGGCGTCACGTTTCCCGGCGCGGGCTACGTCGAGATGGCGCTCGCCGCCGCGTGCGCGTTCTTCGGCACGTCGGACTGCGCGCTCGAGAATCTCGAGATCCGCGCGCCCGTCGTGTTCCAGGGGCAGCAGGCGAAGCTGTTCCGCTTCACGATCGAGCCGCGCACCGCATCGTTCAAGATCGAGACGCGCGACCGGATGTGCGACGCGCCGTGGGTCGAGAACGTCGTCGGCCGGCTGCTCGAGAGCGGCAATACGCTGAAGGCGTCGAGCGCCGTGTCGCCCGAGGCGCTCGCGCGTCTCTTCGCCCAGCCCGCGTCGAGCGCCGACGCGCTGTACGACGGCGCGGCCGCGCTCGGCCTCGCATACGGCCCGGCGTTCCGCTGGGTGCGCGCGCTGAGGATGGCAGGCGACGCGGCGCTCGCCGACATCGCCGCGCCGCAGGCCTGTGGCGACGCCGCCGAACTCGCCGCCTACCTGCTGCATCCGGCGCTGATGGACAGCGGCTTTCATCCGCTCTTCGCGCTGCTCGCGCAAAGCGGCGGCCACGACGCGCGCGCGCCGCACGCGGCATACGTGCCGGTCCAACTCGGGCGCATCGATTTCTTGCGCGGCGATATCGTCGCGCGCGTGCTCGCGCGAATCGAGCGGCGCAATCCGCACTCGATCGTCGCGTCGTTCGAATTCCTCGACGCGAGCGGCGCGATCGTCGCGCGTCTCGCCGCGTGCCGGTTTCGGCGCGTCGACCTCGTCGGCCGCCGGCTGAATCCGCCCGCGCGCTTCGTCTATGCGCTCGACGCGAAGCCGCTGCCGTCGTCGTTCGACGCGAGCGCGCTGCCCGCGCCCGGGCGGCTCGTCGAGAGCGCGATCGCGACGCTCGCGTCGCGCGAAGACCTCGCGCGACGCACGAGTCACCTGACCGAGATGCTGCCGCTCTTCGACGTGCTCGCAAGCGCGTATGCGCTGCGCGCGCTCGATGCGATCGACGTGTTCCGGCAGCCCGTGCCGCCCGCGGACGAGCGCGCGGGGCTCGTCGCGCGCCTTGCCGCGATGCTCGTCGAGGACGGGCTCGCGCAGTGGGCGGGCACGCGTCTCGTGCGCAACGACACGGCGTGCGCGGCGATGCCCGCGCTCGACGAACTATGGCGCGGTCTGCTCGCCGAGTCGCCCGCGCACGTCGCGGAGCTGACGCTGCTCGCGCACTGCGGCGCGGTGCTGCCCGCGGTGCTGCGCGGTGAGACGGCGGCCGCGCAGGCGCTGTCGCCGACGGGCGGCAGTCTCGTCGACCATTTCCACGAAGCGTCGCCGACGTGGGGCCACGCGCATGCGCTGATCGTAGCCTGCGTCGAGCAGGCGCTCGCCGCGCCGGCTGCGCGTGCTCGAGATCGGCGCGCCCGGACGTGACATGCTGCGGCCGCTCGGTGTCGCGCCGTCCGCCGCGCGCTGCGACTACACGATCGCAGGCACGCCGCCGCAGCTCGCCGGCTTCGACGCCGCCGCGCATCCGTCGATGCAGACGGTCGCGTTGCAGACGGGCGAAGGCGCGGCGATCGTCACCGACGACCGCACGCCTTACGACATCGTGTTGATCGATCGCGCGCTCGCTGCGCAGCACGATCCGCTCGCATTCCTGAGCGTCGTGTTCGAGCGCCTCGCGCCGGGCGGCCTCGTCGTGCTCGCGGAGACGCGCGGCAGCCGCTTCGCCGACATCGTGTTCGCGCGCGCCGCAAGCGGCGCGAGCGCGTCGCAGGCCGCGCCGCTCGCGCCGGCCGAGATCCAGTCGCTGCTTTCGCACGCGGGTTTTCGCGATGTCGCGCGCCACCTCGAGCAATCGCTCGATCTCGAAGGCGCGCCGACGTTCGTCGTCGCGCGCAAGCCGGCCGCGAAGGCGGGCGACGCGCGCGAGGCACTCGACGGCGGCGTATGGGACAGCCTCGACACCGCCGCGTATGCGGAGCGGTGGCTCGTCGCGACGGGCGACGACGGCGACGCGGGTGCGGCGCTCGCCGGCGCGCTCGCGCGCACCGGCTGCTATGCGGAGGCCGTGTTGCTGCACCGGATGACCGAGATCGTCACGGTCGCGTCGCCCGCGCAGCCGCATCATCTGGTGTTCGTCGCGCCCGATGCGGCGCTCGCCGCCGACGCCGACGGCGCCGCGATGATGCACGCTCAGCGGACGGGCGTCGTCGCGCTCGCGCGGCTCGTGCGCGAGCTCGGCGTCGTCGATGCGACGGCGAGCGTGCGGCTGTCGGTCGTCACGCGCGGCAGCGCGCCGTTCGCGCTCGATGCGCCGCTCGATCCGGCGCAGGCGGGCCTCTGGGGGCTCGGCCGCGTGCTCGCGAACGAGCATCCCGAATTGTCGTGCCGGCTGATCGACGTGCATCCCGGTTGCGGCGCCGCGCTCGATGCGCTCGTGCGCGAGCTGCTCGCGCACGACGCGGAAGAAGAGGTGCTCCTCACGCCGCGCGGACGCTTCGTGCCGCGGATGCTGAGCGCCGCGCAGATCGACGCGCGCGCGGCCGACGCGATCGGCGAGCAGCCGCCCGCGGTGCTCGCGTTCGACGCGCCGGGCTCGCTGCGCAATCTCGAATGGTTCCCGCTGCGGGCGGGCGAGCTCGAGCCGGACGAAGTCGAGATCGAGCCCGTGGCGACCGGCCTCAACTTCCGCGACGTGATGTACGCGATGGGACTCTTGTCCGACGAGGCGGTCGAGGCGGGCTTCGCCGGCGCGACGATCGGCATGGAGCTCGCGGGGCGCGTCGTGCGCGTCGGCCGCGACGTCGACGGCTTCGCGGCCGGCGACGCGGTGCTCGGCTTCGCGCCCGCGTCGTTCGCGACGCGCGCGCGGACGCGAGCGGCCGCGATCGCGCACAAGCCGTCGCGGCTGTCGTTCGAAGAAGCGGCGACGATTCCGACGACGTTCTTCACCGCGTACTACGCACTCGCCGAGCTCGCGCGGCTGCGCCGCGGCGAGCGGGTGCTCGTGCACGGCGCGGCGGGCGGCGTCGGCATCGCGGCGATCCAGCTCGCGCGCCACTTCGGCGCGGAAGTGTTCGCGACGGCGGGCAGCGACGAGAAGCGCGAGTTCGTGCGGCTCATCGGCGCCGATCACGTGCTCGATTCGCGCAGCCTGTCGTTCGCGGACGAGATTCGCGCATTGACGGGCGGCGAGGGCGTCGACGTCGTGCTCAACTCGCTCGCGGGCGAGGCGATGGTGCGCAGCATCGACACGCTGCGACCATTCGGCCGTTTCCTCGAGCTCGGCAAGCGCGACTTCTACGAGAACAGCTACATCGGCCTGCGTCCGTTCCGCAACAACATCAGCTACTTCGGCATCGACGCCGATCAACTGATGGGCGCGCGGCCCGATTTGACCGAGCGCCTGTTCGGCGACGTGATCGCGCGCTTCGCCGAAGGCGCGCTGCATCCGCTGCCGTATCGCGCGTTCCCGGCCGCGCGCGTCGAGGACGCGTTTCGCTACATGCAGCAGGCGCGGCAGATCGGCAAGGTGCTCGTCACGTATCCGGCGGGCACGCCCGCGCCGACGCGCGGCACGGCTTCCACGCACGCCCTCTCGCTGCGGCTCGATCCGCGCGCCGCATATCTCGTCGTCGGCGGCACGGGCGGTCTCGGCTTCGCGAGCGCGCGCTGGATGGTGTCGCGCGGCGCACGGCACCTGACGCTCGCAAGCCGCGGCGGCGCGCTCGCCGAACCGTTGCGCGACGAAGTCGAGCGCTGGCGTGACGAACTCGGCGTGCGGACGCACGTCATCGCGTGCGACGTGACCGACGCGGCGGCGCTGGCCCGCGCGATCGGCGAGATCGACGCGCGCGGCGCGCCGTTGAAGGGCGTGCTGCATTCGGCGATGCACATCGACGACGGCCTCGTGCGCAATCTCGACGACGAACGCATCGCCGCGGTGCTCGCGCCGAAGGTTGCGGGCGCGTGGAACCTGCATCGCGCGACGCGCGCGCGCGCGCTCGACTTCTTCATCGTCTATTCGTCGGCGACGACCTATCTCGGCAATCCGGGGCAGGCGAGCTACGTCGCCGCGAACAGTTTCGTCGAGGCGCTCGTCGAACAGCGCCGCGCGGCGGGTCTCGCGGGCACGGTCATGGCGTGGGGGCCGCTCGAGGACGTCGGTTTTCTCGCACGCAACGCCGAGACGCGCGAGGCGCTGCAGGCGCGGATCGGCGGCGTGTCGATCACGTCCGGCGAGGCGCTCGCCGCGCTCGAGCGCGTGCTGCTCGCGGGCGACGCGGGCGAGGCCGTCGTGCGGCTCGACTGGCACGCGGTGTCGCGCGGGATGCCCGCCGCCGGCGCGCGCCGTTACGCGCTCTTGCGCGCGCGCGGCGCGAGCGAGCCCGCGCGCGACGGCGGCACGCGGCTGCGCGAGCAAGTGGCCGCACTGCCGCGCGACGAGGCGGTCGGCGTCGTCGAAGACAATCTGCGCGCGCAGATCGCGCACATCCTGCATCTGTCGACCGAGCGGATCGAGCTCGACAAGTCGGTGCTCGAGATGGGCATGGATTCGCTGATGGGGATGGAGCTCGGGATGGCGGTCGAAGAGACGTTCGAGGTCAAGCTGTCGGTGATGTCGATCGCGGACGGTGCGACCGTGCATTCGCTCGCCGGGCGGATCGTCGACATGATCTCGGGCGCGGCGGCCGGCCCGTCGGGCTCGGGCGAAGGCGACGACGCGCGGCTCGCCGCGATCGCCGCGCAGCACGCGCTCGACGGCGACGCGCGCGAGGTACTGAAAGTCGGGGACGACGAGCCCGCCGCCGCCGCGGGCACGCCGAAGACGCTGGTGACCGCATGAGCGCGCCGGCCGGCTGGCAGGCGCGCGAGGGCACGCTCGCGCGCGAGCTTGCGCTGTCGGGCCACGGGCTTCACACCGGGCGGCGCGTGCGCGTGCGGATCCTGCCTGCCGACGCACGCGCGTGTGCGCACGGCGTCGTGTTCCGGCGAATGCAGGACGGCCGCGCGCTCGCGACGCTCGCAGCCGACCCCGCGCTGCGCCGCGCGCAGCCGCTTTGCACGATGCTGCGCAACGCGGACGGCGTCGGCGTGCGCACGGTCGAGCATCTGCTCGCGTCGCTGCTCGCTTGCGAGATCGATCACGCGACCGTCGAGCTCGATGCGGAGGAGGTGCCGATCCTCGACGGCAGCGCGCGGCCGTGGGTCGACGCGCTGCGCGCATGCGGACGCACGGCGCTGCCGGCGCCGAAGCGTTTCATTCGCGTGCTGCAGCCCGTCGTCGCAACGGAAGGCGACGGCGCCGCGCGCCGCGAGATGCGCATCGAGCCCGCCGCGCGCTATGAGCTCAGCGTGCGCAACGACCTGAAAGGCTTCGGCGACATGCACTGGAGCGGCGTGCTGACGCCCGACGTGTTCGCCGCCGAGATCGCGCCGTCGCGCTCGTATGGGCGCGTCAAATGGGCGATCCCCGTGATCGTCGGCGGCTATCTGCGCGGCGTGCCGATCCTGCGCGGCGCGCGGCCGTCGTGCACGGCGTCGATCGTCGGCTCGCGCGTCGTCGGCGGTTTGCGGCAGCCGGACGAGTTCGTCCGCCATCGCGTGCTCGACCTGATCGGCGACCTCGCGCTCGCCGGTGCGCCGCTGCTCGGCCGCGTGTCGGCGTTCCGGCCGAGCCACGAGATGAACTTCCGGCTCGTCGAGAAACTGCTGTCGACGAATGGCGCATGGGAATGGGCCGAGTTCGTCGCGTAATATGTGGTCTTCATTGACGAAACAGGCGAACGGTTCAGATGGGATTGGGTGATCACCTGCGCCAGCAACTCGCGGCGAAAGCACTGAAGCGGCAACTGGATCGCGTCTCCGACGACGGCGACGCGCGCCGTGCGCCGCCTTCCGCCGCCACGCACGCGACAAGCGATCCGCGAAGCTGGTTCGAGGCGATGCCGCAGTACCAGCAGGTCCGGATCATCCGCGAGATGGGCGAGAAGCTGCGCGTCGAATCGCCGTTCTTTCGCGTGCACGAGGGCGTCGCCGGCGCGACGACGCACATCGGCGGCCGCGAATACCTGAACTACGCGAACTACAACTACCTGGGCCTCGCGGGCGACCCCATCGTGTCGGCGCGTGCGAAGGACGCGATCGACCGCTACGGCACGTCCGCGTCCGCGAGCCGGATGGTCGCGGGCGAGCGGCCCGTGCAGCGCGAGCTCGAGCGCGGCCTCGCGACGTTCTACGAGACCGACGACTGCGTCGTGTTCGTGAGCGGCCATGCGACGAACGTGACCGTGATCGGCTCGCTGTTCGGGCCGGGCGACCTCGTCGTGCACGATGCGCTCGCGCACAACAGCATCGTGCAGGGCGCGCAGCTGAGCGGCGCGAAGCGCCTGAGCTTTGCGCACAACGATTGGCGCGCGCTCGACGCGTTGCTCGCGCGCGTGCGGCGCGAATACCGGCACGTGCTCGTCGCGATCGAAGGGCTCTACAGCATGGACGGCGATCTGCCGGACCTCGCGCGTTTCGTCGAGATCAAGCAGCGCTACGGCGCGTTCCTGATGGTCGACGAAGCACATTCGCTCGGCGTGCTCGGCAAAGACGGCAAGGGCATCCGCGAGCACTGCGGTGTGCGTTCCGCCGACGTCGATCTCTGGATGGGCACGCTGAGCAAGGTGCTCGCCGGTTGCGGCGGCTTCATCGCCGGCTGCCAGCCGCTCATCGACATTCTTCGCCATCTCGCGCCGGGCTTTCTGTACAGCGTCGGTCTGTCGCCCGTGCTCGCGGCCGCGTCGCTCGCCGCGCTCGAACGCCTGCAGGCCGAGCCCCAGCGGATCGCGACGCTGCGCGAGCGCGGGCTGCAGTTCCTCACGCAGGCGCGCGACGCCGGCCTCAACACGGGCACGAGCGAAGGCTATGCGGTGGTGCCCGTCATCACGGGCAGCTCGCTGAAGGCCGCGCAATGGGCGAACGCGCTCTTCGACGAAGGCATCAACGTGCAGCCGATCTTCTATCCGGCCGTTGAAGAGAAGGCTGCGCGCCTGCGCTTCTTCATTTGCTCGACGCACGAGCCCGAGCAAATCGAGCGCACGATCGCGGCGCTCGTGCGGCTCGCACGCTGAAGCGCCGATGACGCGCCGGCCTGTCGACGGCGATCGCAGCGATCGCGGCGCTCCGGGCGAAGCCGCGCGGCGCATGTCTTCGTGGCATTTTCGCGCGGCCGCCGCGAGCGATGCGCATGCGTGCGCGCTGCTCGTATTCGAATCCGGCGTAAGGGAATTCGGCTACTTCCTCGGCGAGCCGCCCGCGCGATGCATCGCATTTCTGGCGTTCGCATTCGCGTCGAAGTACGGGCGCTTTTCGTGGCGGCGTCATCGCGTCGCGGTCGCCGGGGACGGCGCGGTCGGCGCCGTTCTCGCCGCGCACGACGGGCGCTCGACCGCCTTCGACGATCTGCACGTTGCGTGGATGCTGCTGCGCTTCTTCGGCCCTGTGCGCACGATCCGGATGCTGCTGCGCGGGCTCGTGCTCGAAAGCGAGCTGCCCGCGCCGAAGCGCACGCAGACGCTGGTCGCGCATTGCGCGACCGACGAGCGCGTACGCGGCTGCGGCGCATTCAGCGCGCTGTTCGACGATGCGATGCAGGCCGGCATGTTTCGTGCGGAAGCGGGCAGGGATGTCGTGCTCGACGTGCTGACGAGCAACGTGCGTGCCCGCGCGCTCTACCAACGCCTCGGCTTCGTCGAGATGCCGCGTTCGCGTCCGCGGTCCGCGCGCCTGCCGCGCGAGCTCGCGTCGATTCGGATGCGCTTCGGCGGCGCGCCGCGGCAATCCGCGTTGCGCGCGCAGTCGACGCGCTGAGCCGGAAAATCGGCGGCGTTCGCGCACGGCGAACGCGCGATGCAGCGTGCATCACGCCGACGACGGTTTTCAAGGATGGCCAAGCAATCGACACGATCGCGCGCGATGCCGATGCGACCGCATCGAAGGCGACGGGTATTGCGTTGCGTGAACGATCGCGCAAGCGGCGCTGCTCACACGGAGCACAGTGCGCACACGCCACATCGACCGCGTCGCTCACTTCAGATTCCAGCAGCGCCCGTTGAAATACGCATCGACGGGCACGTTCTGCTCGGACGTCATCGCATTGCAAAGATTGCCGCCCGTCGCGAAGCTGGCCGCGCCCTTCGTCGGAATCAGCTTCAACGCGCGCCCGTTCCACGTCGGTTTGATCGTGCTGATCTTCGCGCTGCCGGTCAGCATCACGACGGGCGCCGTGTGCACGTCGAGCGTCGCGGCGCTCGCGATCGCGGCGGGCGCGGTGTCGATGCCGAGATTCGACGACACGATGCTGTTGCCCGTCGGTGCGCCCGCGATCGGAGTCTTCGAGCCGCTGAAATCGTTGCCGCTGATGAGCCCGCCCGCGTTGTCGCCGGCAAGCACGATCCCGTGCTGCGGCGCCGCCTTGAAGAGCCCGCCGCAACTGCCGCCGAGCTCGGAGCCGCGCACTGCATACGAACTCACGCTCGGGCCGTACACGATGTTCGCCGCCGCGCCGTCGCCGCGTCCGTTTCCGCAGAAGCGGCTCGCGTCGAACGTGACGAATGCGCCCGCCCTGACGTTCGCGCCGTTCGACGCGCCGTTGTAGTTGCGCAGCCCGTTGAAGTGAATCTCCGATACGAGCCCGCCGCCCGTGTTCTTGATCAGGATGTTGTCCGACTGCGCGGACGCGGTCCAGCACGCGCTGCATTCGAGACCTTCGACGCGTCCGGTCGGCGCGCCCGTATCGATCTCGAGTGCGTTCACGGCGTTCGTGTCGCCGACGTACGTGTTGTTCAGGCTCGCCCACGCGACCCATTGATTTGCGCCGGGGACGATCTGCGTGCCGATCTTCGTGAAAAGCATGTCGGATTCCGATACGAGGAGGCCGCCCGCGTCGAGAACCTGCATCGCGACGTCGCCCGGCTGGGCGCGATCGCCGATGACGATCGTGTGCGCGATGCGCGCGTCGACCGTCTCGGCGTGCGCGGTGAGCGCGCCGACCCGGATTCCGATGCTGCCCGCGCCCTTGACGCCGTTGACGATCGTCTGCTCGACGAGCGCCTGATTGCCGTTCAGATCGATGCCGACGAACGGCCCCTGGATATAGACGCCGGCGATCACGGGCGCAACGACGTTCTTGACCGCGATCGTCGCGCCGCGCGAATTGGCGCCCGATGCGGACGCGTCGATGTAGAGGTCGCGGATCGCCGAGCCGTTGCCGGCGAGCGAGATCATCGGATTCAGGTTCGCGGCGCCGGCGGACAGGCTCGCGCGCTGCCCGCGGGCGCCGGCGAGCGCGACGTTCTCCGGCACGGTGATCGTGCCCGTGATCACGCAGCGCGTGCTCGACAGCGGCAGGTTCACGACGGCGGGCGCGACGCTCGCCGCATACGCGAGCGCGCGGTTGAGCGCCGCCGTGTCGTCGTTCGAGCCGTTGCACCGCATCCCGAAATCGGCGCCGTTGATGATGTCCGCGAGTTTCACCGCGAGCGGCCGCGGCACGCTGCCCGCGCCCTTTTGCTGAAAGCGCATTTCTGCCGGCGCGTCGATCGGCGGGCGGCCGGCCGTGGCAGGCGGCTTGCCCGCGGCCGGATTGTCCGCGAGCAGCGCGGCGGACGGGGCGGCCTGCGCCGCCGCGAGCGCGGGCAGCACGCTCAGCGAGGCCAGCACGGCGAGAGCGACGAGAGCGGCTTTTGTCATGTTGCGCTTCCTGTGCACGGGGTGGGAGGCGATCGCGGCGGCGCGCGATCCGGAGCGGGACGACGGCGCTTCGTGATGATAGGACAGCCACATGTCGATGGACCGTCGACACGCATCGGCGGGACCCGTCGCAGGCGCGCACGCGGGCGCTGGTGCTGGTGCTGGTGCTGGTGCCGACAGGGCGCGCGGTCGCCGTTTTCGCGATGCCGTCGCGGTATCGAGACCGACTGATGCGAGCCGGCGACATTCGCGAAAAACGACGCGATTCCGACAAATGACACGCCGAGTTTTTATGTCAGAATTTCGCAGAATCGAGATCAATGCTCGCGGCGACATAAGAGGGGATTTCCCACCATGAAGGAGCAACGGCAGGTTTTTGCTGGCCGCGTCATTTTCGATCATCTGCCCAAGACAGCCGGGCAGGCGGTCAATGCGTGGCTGAGCAAGGCGTTGGGCGCGGGCTGCGTGACGCCGAACCTGATCGGAAGACATCGTGACTTGATTCGGCGCTACGGCGGCGAGTATTCGGTCATTTCGGCCCACATCTCGTTTCAGGGGACGGGGCTCGATCCGCGGTATCAATATTTGACATGCTTACGCGAGCCGATCGACCGCGCGATTTCATGGCTCTTTTTCCTGATGAATAACCACGAAGCCGAGCAGTTGCCGGAGCTCTGGGAGCAGGCCGGGCGGTTCGCCGCGCTGCCTGACGATCCTGACGAGAATTTCAGCGCATCGGTCGAGCGCTCGTTCGAACCCGAGTTCGTCAAGGACATCAGGAATCCGTACGTCGAGCATTTCGCTGCGATTGCCGGCGTTCGTCCGCGCACGGACGACGAGAAGATCGCCGCCGCCCTCGCGAGCGTCGAGCAATACGACGTGTGGGGGTTTTACGAGGAGATGCCGGCGTTTCTGTCGGACGTCGCCGCACTGATCGGACTATCCGCGCCGCAGCGGATCGACAAGGTGAACGCGACGCGCGTGCGGCCGGACGTCGGACAGATCACGCCGTCGCTGCGCAAGCACCTGGAAACGCTGAACGCGCTCGATATCGAGTTCTACCGCGTGCTGCGCGAGCGCCGGCAGCGCGAGCGTGCGCATCGCACGATCGTCGCCGCACCCGGGGAGGTCGCCCGCTGGCAGCCGTACGAGCCCGTGACGAGCCGCGCGTACTCGATGCCGGAGTTCTCGCTCGTGTCGGCGACGCTCGAAGGCGGCGATACGTATTCGCACGGGCAGATCCTGCGCTTCTCGATCGTGTTCTCGATCGACGTCGACGTCGCCGAACTGGGCATCGGCATCCAGATCATGGACGGCGACGAGCGCTGGGCGTTCGGCAGCAGCAATTCGCTGCTGAACCGGCCGCTCGTCGGCTTGATGCGCGGGACGTACTGCATGCGCTATTACCTCGCCGCGAATCTGCCGGACGGGCAGTACGTGGCCGGATTCGTGTTCTCCGACAGCCGCGACGAGCGCACCAACGAGCTCGCCTACTACGAGAAGCTCGTGCCGTTCCAGGTCGCGATGCCGCGTGCGGCGCCGAGCGTCGGCTACATGAGCCTGCCCGTGGATTTCGACTGCCAGCGAGTGGGCGACGTGGTGTCCGTCACGCTGCGCGACACCGCGGGCCGGCTGCAAACCGAGGCGGTGCTGGGCCAACTGACGGTCGGCGAGACATTCGATTTGCCCGTGTGCCTGGAAAACGCGTCGGCGCAGACCTGGGTCAGCTCGAGCCTGAATCCGATCCACCTGTCGTATCGCTGGCTCGACGACGCCGGCCGGGTCGTCGCATCGGCTCCGGAGCCAGAGCTGGAGCCGATGCCGCTGCCCGTCAATCTCGTCGCGCCGGGAGACGCGCTGGCGCTGCCGATGCGCATCGTCGCGCCGAGCGCGAGCGGCCGCTATCGCCTCGTCGCGATGCCGGCAGTCGATGGTCAGCGCGGGTTCGACGAGCATGGATTCACGCCGCTGTCGCTCGAATTCACGGTGACGGACGCGAGCGTCGCGAGAGTCTATCGAGGCGCCGACATCCGGCTGTATACGCAGATCGGTCTGCGTGAAGCCGGGGCGATGGAAAGCGCCGGGCAAGAGGGCTTCCTGCTGTTCGGGCCTTATGCGTCGCTGCCGGCGGGACACTACGTCGTGAGCCTCGAAGGCCGGTGCGACACGCCGGACGGCGGCTGGATGGACGTCACGTGGGATCGCGGCGCGCAGGTGCTGATGCGGCACGACGTGACGTCCGGCGAGAAGAACGGGCCGATCGCCGAGTTCGATTTCGAGCTTGCGTCGTCGATCAGCGATCTGGAGGTTCGCGTGTGGGTGCCGACAGGGGCGAATGTGCGCGTCGATACGCTCAGGATCGAGCCGCTCGCGAATCAGCAAGCGGACGCAGGACTCGCGGTGGCCGTCGGCTGAGTTCGGCAACGTCCGGCGCGCGATGCGCCGGCCGGTGCCGCATCGCATGACGAAAGGCGCATGCCGGGCGTCAACGCGAACCGTTTTCGGCGCGCTTCGGCGACGCCGCGTGCCTGAAATCGCGCACCCGCACGAACGTCACGTAGTTCGAATCATGCTGGCTCTGCGCGCCGCCTTCGCTGTCGTCGAACGCCATCCGCACGACCGCGACGATGTCGTCGCCTTCGAATTGCCAATCCGCGTACTGGAAGCCATGCCGCAGGCGGTCCGCGCTTTGCAGCAGCACGCGCTCGACGGTCCAGTGGCGCAGATCGGGTGACGACGTGAGTGCGAGCGTGTTTCTCACGCGCTCGAGATTCGCCGTGCCGTCCGCGTTCGGCACCGCGTTCGCGAGCGACCAGTAGCGTTCCGAGCGGGGATCGAACCGGACCGTGAATTTCTTGCCGCCGCCCGGAAAGTCGACGAAGTCGCGCGCGGGATCGAACGACAGCGACCGGCCGTCCGCACGCACGTGGACGAGCGCCGCCATCTCCGGACCGTGCTTCGTGTTCACGCGCAGCACGATCGCCGGGTCGCGCTCGCCCGTCGAAACGACGCTGCCTTCCTCCCACGCCAGAAAGTTGTTGTCGAGCCACGAATGGTCGGACGGCAGCGGCTTGGTCGCGCGCCAGTTGCGCGTGTCGAGCAGGTCGCGGTCGACGGGCGCGGACAGCACGAGCGAGCGCAGGTCGCCGCCTTCGATGACTTCGAATGCGCGCCACACGCGGCCGCGCTCGACGAGCACCGGCACCGGCCCTGTGATGTAGCGGCCGGTAAGCGCGAAGCGTCCGGTCTGCGCGTCGCTGGGCGTCGTCCATGTCGCGCCGCCGTCGGTCGAGCGGCGGATCACCGGCGTGCCCATCGAGCGATCGGTGCCCATCAGGTAGAGCGCGCCGTCGACGACGAAGAGCGACGACCAGTATTGACCTGCCACGACGCTCAGCTTTTCCCAGGTCTGCCCCTCGTCGTGCGACGCGAACACGTGCACCTCGTCGGGCAGCGCCGACGGTCCGAACATGTCGTGCGACGCGACGTAGGCGCCGTCCGGCAGGATCGCGAGCGACGGCGAGCCGAGGAACACGCGCGTCGCCGCCGCGCTGTGCGCGATCACGCTGCCGGGCGGCGCGGCAGGCGGCACTTGAGCGGCCGACGATGCAACGACGCACGCGCAGAACAGGCCGGCCAGCATCCAACGGGTTGTCATCGATATTCTCCTTTGCGAATCGGCACGCGCGCGGCGGCAGACGCTAAGGGCACGATGCGCCGGTCGCGCTCAGCCGGCCGGTACCGGGCCGCTCGCGGCGCTCGGGCGAACGTTCGGCGTGTCCGGCGGCGACGACGAACATCAACAGCGTGAGCCACAGCATGCCGTATAGCGCGTGGAACTTGAAGAGCAGGAGCGGCAGTAAATACAGCAGGTAGCGTCGGCGGCCGCGCTGACGGAACAGCATGAACAGCGTGCCGAAGAACGCGGCGACGCCGACGATGCCGGTGCTGAACAGCAGATACACATAGAACGAGCTGTCGCGCACCTGATAGCCGCGCAGATGCGTCTTGCCGACGTTGTTCCGCTCGTCCCAGAAGAGGCCGGTGCCGAACACGTCGGCGAGCGCGTCGCGCGCGCTCAGCTCGCGCAGCACGAGCGTGCGGCTGCCGACCGCGTCGTAATCGGCGGATTGATTCACGCGCTGGTCGTACACGCCGTACATCGCCGGCGCGATCGCGATCGCGACGGCGACGATCACGAGCTTGATCCGGATCGGCGTGCGTCCTGCGAGGAAATGCACGCCGAACAGCAGCGCGCAGATGATGATTGCCGCGATCGAGAACGACAGCAGCGCGGTCGCGACCGCGACGATCGCCGCCGCCGTCATGCGCCGCTTCGCAAGCAGCAGCACGACGCCCGCGGGTACGACCGTCATCGCGTAGAACGACGGCTCCGAGTAGAGGCCGAGCGCGCGGATCGAGATGAGGCTGTCGCTCAGCGCCTTCGTCGCGTAAAGCGCTTCCGAATCGCTTTCGCGAACGTAGCTGTCGAAGTCGATGAAATGTCCGGAGATCAGGTAGCAGCCGAGCTGAACGACGAAGAACGCGGCGTGCACGTAGATCAGCGTTTCGCATGTCCGTTCGAGCGAGCGCATCGACAGCACGCCGCTTGCGAACAACCAGAACGCGAGCGCGATGTAGGTTTCGATCAGCACGAACTTGACGTAGAAGTTCGCGTAGAAATCGCCGAACGCCGACACGATGAATGCGACGCTCACGCTGAGCATCCAGTATGCAGCGATGGCGGGCAGACGGCGCTGGCGCGCGAACAGCGTCGGCGCGCGGAACAGTGCGAGGATGGCGATCAGCGCATAGGCCGTGAAGGTTGCGCGCACGCTGAAAGCGTTTAGCGAGAAGAAGCAGGCGCTGGCGGCGAAGAGCAGGGTGGGAACGCTCGTGCGTCGCATGGAAACTCCGTTGTTCGTGAGCGGCGCGCGCATCCCCGAACTGCATCGCTCGAAGGTGGCGCGTCGAACGCGCGTGCGCCGCGCGGCGCGCTGCCGAGGCGAGGCCGTCGGCACGCACGCACTCGGTACGGACACTGCCGTCGCGCGTGCCGCCGACGCCTGTCGCGCGACTCTTTCGCGTGCGTCTTCGTACGCGTCATACGCCGACGGCGCGCTTCGCATGCAGTGCGAAATACGTCGTCGGCCCGCTTCGGGCATCGATGCGGCACGGTGCCTGGGAGTATAGCGACGCGTGCGACGTCGCACGCGCCCCTGTCCGATTGAGACAGGGTGTTGGCGATCGGCGCCTAACCTTGGGCGCAGCCGCCGGTCACCATGGGAGTTGACGGCACAGGAACGGCGAATACAGCTCGATCGCCGACTGAATCGGCGCGTGCCTGCCGTAGGCAATGGCCAGCACTGCCAGCATCGAAACCGACGCGTAGGGCCGCAAGCGCGGCGATACGGCCGGCGTCCCCTTCCAGCGCACGAACGACAGCGTGACGAGCGTGCCGACTGCCCAGCCCGCGATCACTTCGGACGTCGTATGCGCTTCGTCGAACACGCGCGCCGTGCCGATCAGCGCGGCGAGCGCGAGACCCGCCGTCAGCGTGATGTCCGTGCGCAGCCATTGCAGGCCGAGCAGGAGCGCCATCGGCCACACCGCCGATGCGAGCATCGTGTGGCCGCTGACGACGCGGAAGTCGATCGCGCGAATCTGCACGCCGCAGCCCGCATAGAGGATCTTCGTCAATCCGACGACGAGCATGCCCGCCGCGAGCAACGTGAGCCACGACATCGCGTGACGCCGCTCGGGCGACGAGCGGCCGAGCCACGCGCAGCAGACAGCGGAAAGAGGAAGAGTCAAGGCGGCATCGCCGAGATCGCTGATGGCAGACCACATTGCTTGCATTCGCTTGGGAAAAAACGCCTTATTGTAGAGGGATGACGCGAATGGCTGCAGTTTCGTGCGACGAAAGCGCATGCAGTGGCCGCATTTGTTCGATCGGCGCACATCGTGTTAATTCATGCGTGTGGCGCACATAGCGGGTGTAAATGAAATTGCCGAACCGCGTCGACCGCGCCCAGTGTGCGCGATGTGAAATTTGCTTCGGCCGCCCATTATCGAAAAGTGTGAGATCGATATCGAAAAAATACGCAACGATATTCGCGGACCGGTAATGGAAGATCAATTCCAAATGTAAAAAGACATGCGATCCGGAGATAAATTCGATAGAGTCGTCGCTGCGGCGACGTATGCGGCGCACTTCCCGGTGCGCGATTCCGTCATATTCATCCGACAAAAAATAACCGCGCGGCGTGGTGACGAGAGGCCGCGAAAGCGGTGGAGCTGCAGACCCATCGAACCCGAACGACACGCCGGATTCGCCTGTACGGTGGATGGGGTGCAGTATCTGCGGCGCCCGCACAAATCCGCCGTCTTTATCGGCAGCTTCGCATGCAGGCGATGATTCGGTTGCCGAATGATTGTCCGAAATCGACTAGCCCGCAAGCGCCTTTCGGCGCAAAGCTCGCGCCAAATCGAATTGACGCGATGGATAAATGGCGGAATCGGCATCCAGATTTAATCCGCCAACATTGCATCGTAATCGGACAGAAAGGTTGTTGCATCTATTTGAAGGAATATGATGCGCTGCAGAATGGACATTGCCGAATGAGTGGATGAGTGGAAAGGGCCGGCGGGATGGAATGCGCGTTCAACATTGGTCGGATGGGAGCACACGTGAGTCGTGGTGCAGCTTTCGGAGGCGTGTGCTACCGAAAAGGAATCGCTGTCGTCTTGTTTGAAAGCTTTTCGTTGATGCAGGCGGGTCGCATGGCGGAAATATTCAATCTCGCCAATCGCATTCGACACGCCGGCGCGGAACCCGGCGGCGATTACGAAATGCTGCTGCTGTCGGCGAAGGGCGGTGCGGTGTATTCGTCGTCCGGCATACCCGTCTGGACCCAGCCGCTGCATGAGCGCGCGATCGAAAGCGTGCATGCGATCTTCGCGATCGGCGAGCCGGATGCGGTCGATCGCGACGACGAGAAGGTATCCGATTGGTTGTGCTGCGCGCGTGCCCATGTCGGAGCCTCGAGCGGCACGAAGCGCCTGATGGGACTCGCGAACCGCGAGCGCGGCGATGCGGCGGCGGACGACCTGTCGATCGACGCGATGCTATCCGGCGCCGCATCCTCCGGAAAATCCCGCCCGACGGCGGCGGAACGCGCGGCATTCTCGGCCGCGTTGGCGATCATTCGGCACGATTGCGGCGATGGCCCCGCGCACGAAGTCGCGGAGTGCCTATGTCCGGCGATGAACGCACGGCCTGCCGAGTCGGCGTTTGCGTCGCGCGAGGCGCGCGCGAGCAAACTGATTCGCGCGTCAGTCCAGCAACTGCGCGACAACAGCGCAAACCGCATTTCGATTGCCGACACCGCGCATGCAGCGGCGATGAGCGAACGAAATTTCCTGAGGCGGTTCAAGCAGGAGATCGGCGTGACGCCGTCGGAGTTCGTGCAGAGAGTCCGGCTCGAACACGCGCGCCACATGCTCGTGCACACCGATCTTCCGGTCGACAAGATTGCGCGGCGCACCGGTCTCGGCAGCGGCGATCGCCTGGCGAAGCTGTTTCGTCAGCATCTGTCGATGTCGCCGACCGAATATCGCGCGATCGAGCGCAGCCGCGGCTCGGACGCGGATCTCGCATGCACCGACTTCGTCTCGCACCTGAGCACGTCGGTTTCATAACAAGCGGTACGCCGCGTCCGTCGTTTCATCCCCAACCCGCGTTTCGCCGCGCTCACGTGCGAAGCCGTGGGCGACGCTCGATCGACTTCGGGCGACGAAGGCCGGACGTCCGTCAATTCGGGTTCGGATTCATTGATGATGCGATGTGCGAGACGCGGGCATATCGGGCATGAATGTAGAAGTACGAAACAATTTATTGACGAAACGCAATCGAGGTTCACCTATGCCAGCGCTATTTCCCCGAGTCGTCGACATTGCGTTGATCGTAATCGGCGCGTTTCTCCCGATTCTGATCGAGGCGTCCGGCAGTTCGCACGCGCAGATCTTCGACGGATCGCTGGTGGCGTTCGCCGCCGCGCTGTCGCTGTCGGTCTTTCCCGCGTGCGGGATCTACGAGACGTCGAAGCGACGCTCGCCCGCGCATCTGATCAGCCGCACCGCACTCGCCTGGCTCGTCGTGCAGGGCGGCACCGTCGCGCTGCTGTACGTGCTGCGCCGTGCGCAGATCCTGTCGAGCGCGTGGTTCGTGTACTGGACGGTGACGAGCGGCATCGGGCTGCTGATCTTTCGCGCGGTCACGCTCGCGATCTTCGGCCTCGTCGAGCGCGCGAGCCGCAAGGTGAAGGCCGCGACGTTCGACCAGATGGGGCACGTCGCGCAACGCATGAGGACGTCAGGCGTCGCGAAGCGGATTGTCAAGCGCGCGTTCGACGTCGCCGCGGCGTTGTGCCTGATCGCCGCGCTGTCGCCCGTGCTTGCGGTGATCGCGCTCCTCGTCAAGCGCGACGGCGGGCCGGCCGTGTTCGGACACGTGCGGATCGGACGAGACGGCCGCCGCTTCAAGTGCCTGAAGTTCCGCTCGATGGTGATGAACGCGGACGCGGTGCTGAAGGCGCTGCTCGAGCGCGATCCGCAGGCGCGCGCGGAGTGGGAGCGCGAATTCAAGTTGAAGCACGACGTGCGGATCACGCGGATCGGCCGCTTCCTGCGTCGCAGCAGTCTCGACGAGCTGCCTCAATTGCTGAACGTCGTGAGGGGCGAGATGAGTCTCGTCGGGCCGCGACCGATCGTCGAGGCCGAGCTTGCGCGCTATGGCGACGATGTCCGCTACTACCTCGCGGCGAAGCCCGGCATGACGGGGCTGTGGCAGGTGAGCGGCCGCAACGACACCGATTACGCGACACGCGTTTCGCTCGACGTGTCGTACGTGAAGGAATGGTCGCTTCGCCGCGACCTGTACATCCTGTTGAAGACGGTCAACGTGGTCCTGCGCGGATCGGGCGCGTATTGAATGCCTTCCGCGCGACGATCGGCGGCCGGAACAGGCCAGAACCAGAAAGTGGATCGAGGTATAGATGGGTAGTCTGGGGGAAGCCGGCGGCGACGCGCCGCCGAGACGCACGTACGGCGCACGCGTGCGTTTGTTGACGATGTGGGTGCCGCTATGCGCGGCGCTCGGTGCATGCGGCATCGCGCCCGGCATGCGGATGAAGCAGCCGGCGAACGTGCCGGTATCGAGCGCGTCGGCCGAAGCCGGCCGTGAACCGCGCGGCGAGCCGTTGTCGATTCCGATTACGGACATCGACCTGAATCTGATCCGGACGCTGCGCGATACGCAGCGCGGCGCGCACGGCGCGCCCGATCTCGCGTCGCCGGCGTCCGGCTACACGATCGGGCGCGGCGACGTGCTGCAGATCACGGTCTGGGATCATCCCGAGCTCGCGGCGGCGCTCGGCACGCAGCAGCAGACGACCGCACGCGCGGCCGATGCGCCGGCGGGCTTCGTCGTCGATCAGGACGGCACGCTTCAGTATCCGTACGCGGGGCGCATCGCCGTCGCGGGTCTCAAGCCCGAGCAGGTCCAGGCGCGGCTCGCGCGCAAGCTCGCGGAGACGTTTCGCGACCCGCAGGTGACGGTGCGCATCGCGTCGTTCCGCGCGAAGCAGGTCTACATCGAAGGCGAAGTGCGTACGCCCGGCTCGCAGCCGCTCAACGACATTCCGATGACGCTGTACGATGCAGTGGGCCGCGCCGGCGGCTTCTCGGCGAGCGCGGACCAGAGCCGCGTGATCCTTGTGCGCAACGGCGTCGAGCAGCGGATCGATCTGTCGGGCGCCGCGCAAGGGACCCATGCGTCGCGAGTCGTCCTCAAGGACGGCGACCTGCTTCGCATCGCGCCGCGCGACGAGAGCGGCGTGTTCGTGATGGGCGAGGTCAACAAGCCGGTTACCGCGCTGCCGATGCGCAACGGCCGGCTGACGCTGAGCGAGGCGCTGTCGCAGGCGGGCAGCCTGAACGCGTCGACGGCCGATGCGGCGCAGATGTACGTGATCCGCGGCTCGCTTGATGCGAAGCCGCACGTCTACCGGCTCGACGCGAGTTCGCCCGTCGCGATGGTGCTCGCGAACCAGTTCGAGCTGGAGCCGAAGGACATCGTCTACGTCGACGGCAACGCTCTCGTGCGGTTCAGCCGCGTGCTCAGCCTGCTGCTGCCGGCGATCAACGCCGGCCTGACCGCGGCGGTCGTGACCAAATGATCGAATCGATTCTCGTCGTCTGCGAAGGCAACCTCTGTCGCAGCCCGATGGCGGCCGCGTTCTTTGCCGCAGCGTTGCCGGGCCGCACGGTCACGTCGGCGGGCTTCAACGCGCTCGTCGGCATGCCGGCCGCGCCGCTCGCGCAGGACGTGATGCGCGAGCGGGGCATCGACCTCTCCGCGCATCGCGCGCAGCAGCTCGGCCGCGCGCAGTGCGCGTCGGCGGACCTGATTCTCGTGATGGACCGCGCTCAGCGCCGGCTCGTCGAGGATCAATATCCGCTCGCGCGCGGCAAGGTGTTTCGCATCGGCGAGCACGAGAACTTCGATGTACACGATCCCTATCGTCAACCGCGCTTCGTGTTCGAGCGTTCCGCACGGCTCATCGAGCTCGGCGTGAACGGCTGGCTGTCGCGGCTGCGGCTCGTGTGAACGACCGCGCGCACGCGCGGAACCGAATCCCCAAGATCCCGATACATGAATTCCAATCCATCCGGTACACAAGCGCCCGCCGAGGGCGACGGCGATACGGATTTCATCGCCATTCTCGACATCCTGATCGAAAGCCGATGGCTGATCGCCGCGATCGCGTTCGGCTGTCTCGTCATCGGCGGCGCGTATGCGGTGCTCAGCAAGCCGGTCTATCAGGCGGACATCCTGATCCAGGTCGAGGACAGCCCCGACACGTCCGCCGCGAAAAGCCTGCTCGGCGACGTGTCGTCGCTCTTCGACGTGAAATCGTCGGCGGCGGCCGAGACGCAGATTCTCGCGTCGCGGCTCGTCGTATCGCGCGCGGTCGACAACCTGACGCTCTTCATCGATGCGAAGCCGAAGCGCTTTCCCGTCATCGGCAACTGGCTCGCACGCCGAAACGAAGGACTGTCGAATCCGGGCTTCGCCGGCTTTGGCGGCTATGCGTGGGGCCGGGAGCGCATCGACGTCGCGGTGTTCGACGTGCCGCGCTCGCTCGAAGGCGATGCGTTCGAGCTGACGCTGCTCGATGCGCGCCGCTATCGGCTCGACGGCGGAGATCTCGAGCGCGGCGTCGAAGGCGTCGTCGGCAAGCTCGAACGCTTTCCGGCAGCCGGGGGGACGATCGCGCTGCGCGTCGATTCGGTCGCCGCGCAGCCGGGCGCGACGTTCAGGCTCGTGCGCAACTCGCGGTTGCGCACGATCGAGGATCTGCAGGACAACCTCGACGTGCAGGAGCGCGTCAAGCAATCGGACGTCGTTGTCGCGAGCCTGCGCGACACCGATCCCGAGCTCGTCAGCAGCGCGCTCAACGAGATCGGGCGGCAATACATCGCGCAGAACATCCAGCGCAAGTCGGCGGAAGCCGCGCAATCGCTCGAGTTCCTCAACGGGCAGTTGCCGACGCTCAAGCGGCAACTCACCGATTCCGAAGCACGCCTGACGAAATTGCGCGACGAGCACGGCACCGTAGATCTGACCGAAGAGGCGAAGCTCGCGCTCGCGCAATCCGCCGATGCGAAGACGCGCCTGCTCGAGTTGCAGCAGAAGCGGCACGAGCTGCTGTCGCGCTTCACGCCGAAACACCCGGGCGTCGTCGCGATCAATCGGCAGATCGCGGCGCTCGACGGCTATCGCGGCACGGCCGAGCAGCAGATCAGGCGTCTGCCGGACCTGCAGCAGCAGATCGTGCGGCTGATGCTCGACGTGAAGGTCAACACCGATCTCTACACGGCGCTGCTGAACAACATGCAGCAGTTGCAGCTCGTGCGCGCGGGCAAGGTCGGCAACGTGCGGCTCGTCGATACGGCCGCAGTGCCCGAAGTGCCCGTCAAGCCGAAGAAGGCGCTCGTCGCGCTCGCGTCGCTGCTGCTCGGCGTGCTCGCCGGCTGCGGGACGGCGGTCGGCCGGTCGATGCTGTTCCATGGCATCTCCGATCCGAACGAGATCGAGCGCCGCCTGGGTCTGAACGTCTATGCGACCGTGCCGCGCAGCGAACAGCAGCGGGTGCTGACCGAGCGCGCGAAGCGCAGGGAGCGCGCGATGTCGCTGCTGTCCGTCGTGCATCCGGACGAGCCGGCCGTCGAAAGCCTGCGCAGCCTGCGCACGGCGCTGCAGTTCGCGATGCTCGACGCGAAGAACAACGTCGTCGTGATCGCGGGTCCTGCGCCCGGCGTCGGCAAGTCGTTCGTATCGGCGAATCTTGCCGCCGTCCTGACGATGGCGGGCAAGCGCGTCCTGCTGATCGACGGCGACATCCGCAAGGGGCATCTGAACGACTATCTCGGCCTCGCGCGCGGCAAGGGCTTTTCGGAGCTGATCGCGGATACCGTGCAGCTCGACGACGTGCTGCATCGCGACGTAATCGACGGACTCGATTTCATCTCGACGGGCACGATGCCGAAGAATCCGGCGGAACTGCTGCTCAACGCGCGCGTGCCGGTGTTGATCGATGCGTTCTCGAAGCGCTACGACGTCGTCGTGATCGACTCGCCGCCCGTGCTCGCTGTGGCCGATACGGGCATCCTCGCCGCGACGGCGGGCACCGCGTTCCTCGTCGCGCTCGCCGGCTCGACGAAGCTCGGCGAGATCTCCGAATCGGCGAAGCGGCTCGCGCAGAACGGCGTGCGCCTGAGCGGCGTCGTGTTCAACGGGATCAATCCGCGCCTCGGCCAGTACGGGTACGGATCGAAGTACGGCGGCTATCGCTACGTCGCGTACGAATACGGAGCGAAGCAGGATGCGTGACGCCGACATGCGGGCAAGCGGATGCGATGCCGGTCGCCGTCGGATCGGAACCGCGTGCGCATCGCGCGCGTATTCGAACGCGGGGACGCGCAGATGATCCGCGTCCGCGATTCGATCGTGTCGCTGTGCGGCGTCGTCGCCGGGCAGATCGCGCTCTTCGGCTGCATCTCGCTGATCGGGCGCTTTCAGGGGCCGGAGGCGCTCGGCCACTTCAACTATCTGCTCGCGCTGGCGACGTTCGCCGGCACGCTGCTCGCGTGCCGCTACGAGCTCGCCTGCGTGAGCGACAGCCCGGCCGATTCGTTCAACGCGTTCGTCAACGTGATGGCGCTGAGCATCGCGCTCGTCGCGCTCGGCTGTGCGGCGATCTTCATCACGGGTCGCACGGAGCTGTACGTCGCCGCCGCTTACGGTTTCGCGGTGTTCGTCCAACTGGCGGCGGGCGGCTATCTGAACAGCCTGAGACGCTATGGCTGGATCGCCGCGAGCCGGATTGCCGTGAACGGATCGTTTCTCGTCTGCATCGCAGCCATGGTGTTCATGCCGACGCTCGGGCCGATCGACGCATTCGGCGCATATACGGCGGTGACGGCGCTCGTCGCGCTGCTGCTGCTGATCGCGGTCGCGCTGCACGGCAAGCGGCGCGGCTATTCGTTTGCCGTGACGCGCGCGTTCTTCGTCGAGCACAGCCGGTTCGCGAAGTACATCCTGCCTTCGACGCTCTGCGGTTCGGTGCTGACCTATGCGCTCGCGATCGTGATTCCACATTGGTTCGATGCGCAGAGCGCCGGTTATTTCGCGGCCGCGTATCGGCTCGGCTTCTTTCCCGTGTCGCTGATCGCGCAGAGCCTCGGCGGCGTGTTCCGGCGCGACGCAATGGCCGCGATGGCGCGAGACGACGCACATGCGATGGTGCCGAAAGTGTTCGGCGCATATGCGCGGTCGCTCGCGCTGCTCGCGGCGGGCTATGCGGCAGGCGGCGCGCTCTTGTTCGGCCCGCTCGTCGAACTTTTTTTCGGCGCGCGCTGGAGCGGCGCGATCGCATTGTTTCAATGCATGATCCCGCTCTTTGCATTCCAGATGATTTACGTGCCGCTGTCGCAGATCTTCCTCGCGGCGCGCGCGCAGCGCATCGATTTCCTGTTTCAGCTCGGGTCCGGCGCCGTGCTCGCCGGCGCGCTGTGTACGGCGAAGCTCGCGAACCTGCCGGTGCTCGCGAGCGTGCGCCTGTTCTCGTTTTCCGGCGCCGTGCTGATGATCGCCGGCATCGCGCTGACGTTCAGCGTGATGAACGGCAGCGTGTCGCGTCGGCGTGCCGGCGCATGACGTTTCTTCCATTTTTTTGTTGAGCGCAGATCATGATTGTCGTCGTCGTCGATTCCATGGAGCGTTATTACTTCACCGCGCGGCTCGTGAAGTCGATCAGAAAGGAGTTCGATTTTCTGTTCGCGACGAGCGAGCCGGTCGCGCATCTGATGGCGCTGGGTGCGGGATTCCGGTCGGTCTATTTGCGGCGCGGCGCGCAGGCATCCGCCGCGCGCGATGCCGCAGGCGCGATCCGTTCCGACGCGTCGATCGAAGTGCTGAACGGGCAGATGACGCCCGAGCTCGCACGCGCCGACGCGACGGCGATCTTCGCGGCGATGTCCGGCCTATTCCGCCGCCATCTGATTTCGCAGTGCCTGATGTGGAACGGTCAGCAGCTCGTCTGCCGAGCGGTCGCGCATGCGTGCGCGGCGCACGGGATTCCGGCGAAGTTCGTCGAAATCTCGAATCTGCCGGACAAGCTGTTCGTCGACCGGCTCGGCGTCAACGCGCTGTCGTCGATCAGCCGCAATCCGGCTGTGATCGACGCGCTGCCGATGCCGACCGAAGACGCGCATCGCCGCTGGCTCGCGCGCTATGAACGGTATAAGGCCAGGCCGCTGCCGCAGGCGCGCACGTCGTGGAAGCGCAAGGCGATGTCGGCCGTCAACCATGCGTTGAAGCTCGCAACGCGCGGCGTCGCGCGCAAACGTTTGAACACGGTGCGCGCGACCAATGGGACGGTTGCGCCGACTCAGGCGAAAGCGCTGACGGTGAAGGAGTTGTCGGCGTTGCGCTACGTGTTCCTGCCGCTGCAGGTGTCCGGCGATACGCAGATCAAGCTGCATTCGGATGTCGACAACCTGAAGGCGATTCGGCTCGCGTTCGAGCACGCGGCGAACGAGAGCGTGGATCTGATCGTCAAGCTGCATCCGGCCGAGTGCGACACCGCCGTGATCGACGAAGTGGTGCGCATGCAGTGCGTCTATCACTTTGACCTCGTCACGTCGCCGACCACCGATCTCATCAAGCACGCGCATTCGGTCGTCACGATCAATTCGACGGTCGGACTCGAGGCGCTCCTGTACGGCAAGCCGGTCGTGTCGCTCGGCCGCTGCTTCTACAAGGAATTCGATCGCGCGCGGCTCCTCAAGTACATTCATTCGTTCCTGATCGACGGCATCGATTACTTCGGCACGGGCGAGATCGCGCCGCGTGCGGCGAGGAATGTGTTTTCGATGAGGCACTGACATGCGCACGTCCTTGAAACAGATGATCGAGGCAATCGTCGACGATTGCCGGCGCAACGCGTTCTTCAAGACGCGTTGCGTCGTCGTGTTCTTCCGGATCGCGAACTATCTCGCGTGCCGCAGCAAGCTGACACTCGTGATCGGCGCGCCGGTGATCGCGCTCTACATCGTCGTCTGCGACTGGATCATGGGTATCGAGATCCCGGTCAAGACGAAGATCGGCAAGGGCTTCACGCTGTATCACGGCACGGGGCTCGTCATCAACGGCTATTGCAAGATCGGCGAGCGCTGCGTGATGCGGCACGGCGTGACGATCGGCAACACGCTGCGGCCCGACGGCACGTACAGCGGCGTGCCGACTGTCGGCGACGACGTCGAGTTCGGCGCGCACAGCATCGCGCTCGGCGCGATTCGGATCGGCAACCGCGCGCGCGTCGGCGCAGGCGCCGTCGTGCTGCGGGACGTGCCGGACGGCGGCGTCGCGGTGGGCGTGCCGGCGCGCGTGCTCGAGAAGGAGAAGAGCGCAGCATGAAGGTATTCATCCTCCACCCGGGAAAGGCGAACTACCCGGAAATCGCCGCGTACCGGGATTATCTCGGCCAGCGCGGATTCGACGTGCACGACGGCGATGCGAACGCGTATGCGCAGTTCGGCCACCGAAGCAACGGCATCCTGTGGTGCATCATGGGCTTCTATCGTTCGCTGCCGCCCGCACGGTTCGTGATTCACGACTACCGGTCGCTGTCGGTCGGCCGGCTCGCGGCCGTCAAGGACGCGGTCAAGCGCGCATTGAACGCGAAGCCGGATCTGCGAATCTTCCAGAACGAGCGGATGCGCGACGCGATGGCGTTTCGTGACGACGTGCCGTCGCTGCTGCTGCCGATGGGCGTGCCGGACTGGATCTTCGGGATCGCGAACGAACCGGCGGGCGACGGCCCGGCCGGACGCTTCTGCTACATCGGCGAGATGAGCCGCGAACGCGGCTTTCACGAGGTGCTGGCCGCGTATCGCGACGCGCCGCGCACGGCGCGCGACACGCTCGTGCTGGTCGGCCAGCCGGAGCCGGAAATTTACGACGCGTTCCGGCACGTCGAAGGCATCGAGTTCGTCGGCCGCGTGCCGCAGCGCGATGCGCTCAAGATCGTGCAGCGTTCCGAATATGCGGTCTGCTATTTCCCGTATCATCGTCCGCACTGCTATCAGACGCCGACGAAGCTGCTCGAATACGCGGCGCTTGGCAAGAAGATCGTCTGCAACGATGCGCCGTCCAATGTCGAGGCGGTGAAGGCGCTCGGCATCCGGTCTCACGTCACGGGTGCATCGATATTCGACGAGTTGCTGCCGCTGGCGCAGCTCCATGCGCAGCGCAACGATCCCGCGCGGCTGAAGCGGCTCGGATGGACAGCGGTGATCGCGCAATCGGGCGTGTCCGCGCATCTCGACGCGGTGTCTTCGATGCGAGGTGCGCAATGACGGTCGACACCGCCAAACCGCGACAACGTGTAACGTTGCCGAAAGACGGCGCAACGGGAAGCGGGCGCGCCCGGATGAAAATCGTTCAGGTCCTCGAATCGAGCGCGACGGGCACGTTGTCGATGGTGTGCCTGATCGCGAACCGCCTCGCGCGCGAGGGGCACGACGTGCACGTCGTCTATTCGATCCGGCCCGACACGCCCGCGGATTTTCATGCGCTGTTCGACGAGACGGTCAAGCTGCGCCACATCCAGATGAAGGGTGTGCCGCTGCTGCCGGCATTGCTCGAACTCCGGCGCACGCTGATCGGCATCGGGCCGGACGTCGTGCATCTGCATTCTTCGTTCGCGGGATTCCTCGGGCGAATCGCGTCGCTGTTCGCGTTGCGACAGGCGGCGTTCTTCTATAGCCCGCACTGCATCTCGTTCATGCGCCGCGACATTTCGGCGCTGAAGCGGCTGGCGTTCGTCGCGCTCGAGCGGATCGCGTGCGTGAAGCGGTGCCTGTATATCGCTTGCTCGGACAGCGAACGCGATGCGATTCGCGCGCACTTGCGGCAGCCGGTCGTGGTGGTCGAGAACGCGGTCGGCGCAATGCCGTCGCCCGCGAACGCCGAGCCGGCCGATCCGTGCGATCCGTGCGAGCCGGTGATGCGGGTCGCGACGGTCGGCGGCATCCGCCCGCAGAAGAATCCGCGGCTGTTCGCCGAGATCGCGCGTTGCATGCAAGATCCGCGCATGCGTTTCATCTGGATCGGCGACGGCGACGCCGCGCTCAAGGCGGAACTGCGCGACGCCGGTGTCGAGGTCACCGGCTGGCTCGGCCGAGCGGAAGTCGTCGCACGATTGCGGTGCGTGGACGTATATTTGTCGACGTCGTCATGGGAGGGCATGCCCGTGTCGGTCATCGAAGCGATGCTGCTCGGCTTGCCCGTCGTCGCGTCGGCATGCGCGGGAAACGTCGATGTCATACGGCATTTGCAAACTGGCGTGATATTTCGCGGCGCCGAAGATGCGGGCGAACTGCTCGCGTCGGTCGAGCGCGATGCGGCGCTGCGCGCGCGCCTTGCCGTCGCGGCGCGACGCGAAGCCCGCGAGCGCTTCGGCGACGAACGCTTTTTCCGGCAACTGGCACCGGTCTATGCGGCGCATCTTGCGCGCGCGTCTCGATGATTCGCCGTCCCGAACGCGGGCCTGCCGCGCGAAATCGCCGTGCAGCGTGTACGGGACGATTTATTCGGAGAATTGACCTATGAACGTAGCAATCAGTCCCGGCGTGACGGCCGGTAACGACCTGCCTTTCGTGCTGTTCGGCGGGATCAACGTGCTCGAGAGTCTCGACTTCACGCTCGACGTGTGCAACGAGTACGTCGCGCTCACGCGCAAGCTCGGAATCCCATTCGTGTTCAAGGCGTCGTTCGACAAGGCGAACCGTTCGTCGATCCATTCATATCGCGGCGTCGGGCTCGACGAGGGCCTCAAGATCTTCGCCGAGGTGAAGGAACGCTTCGGCGTGCCGGTGATTACCGACGTCCACGAAATCGAGCAGGCCGCGCCGGTCGCCGAGGTCGCGGACGTGCTGCAGGTGCCCGCGTTCCTCGCGCGCCAGACCGATCTCGTCGTCGCGATCGCGACGACCGGCAAGCCGGTGAACGTGAAGAAGCCGCAGTTCATGAGCCCGGCGCAACTGAAGCACGTGGTGACGAAATGCCGGGAGGTCGGCAACGATCAGGTGATTGTGTGCGAGCGCGGCAGCTCGTTCGGCTACGACAATCTCGTTGTCGATATGCTCGGCTTCCGGCAGATGGCGGAGACGACGGACTGCCCCGTGATCTTCGACGTCACGCATAGCCTGCAATGCCGCGATCCGCTCGGCGACGCGTCGGGCGGCCGACGCCGGCAAGTGCTCGATCTCGCGCGCGCGGGCATGGCGGTCGGCATCGCCGGGCTTTTTCTCGAAGCGCATCCCGATCCGGATCGCGCGCGCTGCGATGGGCCGAGCGCGCTGCCGCTGCATCTGCTCGAAGGCTTCCTGTCGCAGATGAAGGCGATCGACGATCTCGTCAAGCGCATGCCGGCGCTCGAGATCCGATGAGCGCGCCCGCGTATCGCGGCGCGATCCGGCTCGTGCTGTTCGATGTCGATGGCGTGCTGACCGACGGCCGGCTGCACGTGACGGGCGATGGCGAGTTCATCAAGAGCTTTCATGCGAAGGACGGCATCGCCGTCGCGCTGCTGCGCGCGCACGGCATTCGCAGCGGCATTCTGTCGGGCGCGCCACAGCGCGCCGCTCGCGTGGCGCGCGCAGCAGCTCGGCTTCGACGTGTTCGTGTCGGGTTGCGACGACAAGCGCGCGGGCTACGTGCGCATCAAGGCGGAGCATGCGCTCGCCGACGATGCGATCGCTTTTGCCGGCGACGACGTGAACGATTTGCCGGTGATCGCGTCGGTCGGCGTTTCGTATGCGCCCGCCGACGCGCACGCGCTCGTCAAGCGGCGCGTCGACTACGTTGTCTCGCGAGCGGGCGGCGAGGGCGTTGCGCGCGAAGTGGCCGAGCACGTGCTGCTGCGTTCGGGATTGTCGCTCGACGAAGCGTATCGGCCGCTGCTGGATCGATGGGGAATGCATGATGTCGTTCAATGATCTCGCGGTGCGGTACGTCGCCGCTCCGGTGTGCTGCGCGAGGCCCACGAATGCGGGCGCGCGCGAATACATCCAACAACACGGCTCATGGCCTTCGATTGCTCTGCGATGAACCATCACAATTATCTTGATTCCGCGCGACAAGTCTTCGACATCGAATCGCGGGCGCTCGCGGGCTTGTCCGCTCGCATCGACGAGTCGTTCGGCGACGCAGTCGACGCGATCCTGCATTCCAGCGGCCGCGTAGTCGTGTGCGGGATGGGCAAATCCGGAATCATCGGGCGCAAGATCGCGGCGACGCTCGCGAGCACCGGCACGCCGAGCTTCTTCATGCATCCGGGGGAGGCGTATCACGGCGACCTCGGCATGGTGACGTCGGCCGACACGTTTCTCGCGATCTCGTATTCGGGCGAGACCGACGAAGTGATCAAGCTGATTCCGTTTCTGAAGAACAACCGCAACCATCTCGTCGCGTTGACGGGCAACGCGCGATCGACGCTCGCGAAGGCGGCGCACAGCCATCTCGACGTCAGCGTCGAGCAGGAGGCGTGTCCGCTTCAGCTCGCGCCGACGTCGTCGACCACGGCGGCGCTCGCGATGGGCGACGCACTGGCCGTCACGCTGATGAAGGCGCGCGGCTTTCGGCCGGAGAACTTCGCGCGCTTTCATCCGGGCGGCTCGCTTGGCCGCCGCCTGCTGTCGAAGGTCGACGACGAAATGGCCGCGCACGATTTGCCGTTCGTCGACGCGGACGCGCAGGCGATCGACGTGCTGCAGGCGATGACGCGAGGCCGGCTCGGGCTTGCGATCGTTCGATGCGAAACGGGCTTGGGGGATCATCACCGACGGCGACATCCGGCGCGCGGTCGAGACACATGGCGATGCGCTGTTTCGCCGTGTCGCGGCGGATCTGATGTCGGCCGATCCGGCGATGGTGCGCGTCGGCACGCGCGTCGAGGACGCATTGCTGCTGATGGAGGCGCGGCACATCAACGCGCTGCTCGTGTTCGACGGCGACGACGTCGTCGGCGTGTTCAAGAAGTAGCGAAATTCACGGGCAATGGCCGGACATTTCGCGATCCATATGAAATGTCCGGCGCTGCACGGAACGATGAATGCATGAGCGACGCAGAACTTGCTCATGCAGGAAGCCGCGGTTTGTTCGTCGAACGTCTTCGCTGCAACGGATGCGCGCGCTTCGGTTGCGAGCCGCCGACGAGCGGCACATACGGCACATACGGCACATACGGCACATACGGCACATACGGCACATACGGCACATACGGCACATACGGCACATACGGCACATACGGCACATACGGCACATACGGCACATACGGCGCACCGTCGCGCCGCATCCGCCGCTCGCGCGCAGCGAGCGCAACGCGTTACGCCGCGACGCGCTCCGGAAAGCGCTCGCTCAGATACTGCTGGAATTCGGTCGCGACTTCCGGATGACGCAGCGCGAATTCGACGGTCGCCTTCAGATAGCCGATCTTGCTGCCGCAATCGAAGCGCGTGCCGTCGTACCGATACGCGAGCACCTGCTCGTCCTTCAGCAGCGACTGAAGCGCGTCGGTCAACTGCAGCTCTCCGCCGGCGCCGGGCGTGAGCGCGCGCAGATGATCGAAGATCCGCGGCTTCAGCACGTAGCGCCCGACGACGCCGAAGTTCGACGGCGCAATCGCCGGCTCGGGTTTTTCGACGATCCCCGACAGCTTGAAGAGGTCGTCTTCCCAACGCTTGCCGTCGATCACGCCATACGATTTCGACTGTTGCGGCGCGATCTCTTCGACGCCGACGACCGACGTGTGATAGTGATTGAACACGTCGATCATCTGCCGCAGCACGGGCGGGCGGCCGTCGAGCAGATCGTCCGCGAGCACGACGGCGAACGGACTGTCGCCGACGAGCTTCTCCGCGCACAGCACAGCATGGCCGAGCCCGAGCGCTTCGGCCTGGCGCACGTAGAAGCAGTCGACGTGACGCGGCTTGATGCTGCGCACGAGCGACAGCAGCTTCTCTTTGCTCCGCGCTTCGAGTTCTGCCTCGATCTCGTACGACTTGTCGAAGTGATCCTCGATTGCGCGCTTGCTGCGGCCGGTGACGAAGATCATCTCGGTGATGCCGGCCGCGATCGCTTCCTCGACCGCGTATTGAATCAGGGGTTTGTCGACGACGGGCAACATTTCCTTCGGACTCGCTTTCGTCGCGGGCAGAAAGCGGGTGCCGAGGCCGGCAACGGGAAATACGGCTTTTGTGACTTTCAGCATTGAGCGTCGAACCTTCCATCGAAGAAGTTAAACGTTTGCGCGCGAGCCGGCGGGACGCTCTTGCGAACGACGCCGACGATGCGTGCGCGGTAAAGCGATGGTAGGGCCGTTTGAATTGTTTGGTTACGCTAAATATAGGTTCAATCGGACAGACTTCTCGCGAAGTCGATTCAATCAAAGTTGCGAAGGGGTTTGCGAAGCGAAACGTTGTGGGAAACAACGGCGTGTGCGATGTGTGCGTTCGGCGCGAGGGTGTCGCGAAGTGTGCGGCTCGATGCGAGCGGGAAAAAAGGCCCGCCTGCAACGGCGCGTGCAGGCAGGCCAATTCCGAACGATCGGAAGGCTCGCCGCCCGGGGGAGCGGCTGGCCGGGGGCGAGTATGGCGGTGGACGCGCAAGCGCGCCTATCGATCTGTCCGATCCGGCGTAGCAATTGACCGATGGCTACTGCAAGTCGGTGGCGGACGGCATGCCGATGCGCGGCGCACATCGTATCGATGCCGTCTTCGGGCGGCCCGTGCGACGCCGTGGCGTCCCGGATGCGTTGCGCGCATGCGCTTGTGGCTCGTCATTTGGCGGAATGCGGCGGTATTTTGTCGGATGGCCGCGATCGGCATGCGTTAGCCTGCGCTTGCGGACGTGCATCGGATAAACCATCGCGTCTGCGCGAACGTTTGCGGCGTCGCGCGCGTTCATCATCGAAACGGGGCAGGCATGGAAGGAAAAAAGGACGTGCTCGAAGAGATCGCGGAATTCAATCAGCGGTATCTCCGGCTCGCGCAGCGTCTGCTGAGCGAGAACGGCGAGCGAGGCCAGGCGATGCTGGGCATATCGGACGAACTGGCGGCGCGTCTTGTCGCGATGACGCGTGCTCAACTCGAACGGCTCGCTGAAGGCGGCGAGCTCGTTTGCCGATTTCGTCTGGATGCGATGCCCGGGCGGGCGTGAGAAGCGCGCTCGCCGCGCGTGATGCGCCGCAGTTTCGACAACACACCCGAGCGGAACGAAGCGCTGCGGTGAGGCGCAGATCGAGCGTCGTGATCTGCGTTGCAGCGCGCATGCGACGAGCCACTTGCGGACCGAACGAGGAAGAGACTTGGCCGGAGCCAAACACGCTATTCGGCGGGTCTCCGAACGAGACGATCAGTGAGCGCGCCGCGAAGGCGCGCAACGCCGGGCGCTGGTGGGGCTGCATGCTCTGTCGCGCGCTCGACAGGTTCAAGCGCGGGCACTGCGACGACGCGCTGACGTCGACGATCGGGGGTGACGCGGTGATTCCGGATGGGGAGTGAATGGTGTCCGAGAGCACGCCGAAACGTGTTTTTGCGGAACATAACTGAAATTGCGGAATAAAAAAGGGCTTAGCATTACTGCTAAGCCCTTGAATTCTTTGGTAGGCCGTACTGGATTCGAACCAGTGACCAACGGATTAAAAGTCCGCTGCTCTACCAGCTGAGCTAACGACCCAAAGAGGCAAAATTATATCGACCGCTCGGCGGGCTTGTCAACCCGTCGATGAGCCGCGCCGTTCGCCGTCACTTGATCGCATCCAGCTTGCTCTGCGCCGTTTCCGCCGCATTCGAGCCGGGGAACTGCGACACGACCTGCTCGAACGTCTTCTTCGCGGCCGCCTTCTGGCCTTGCTCGAGCTGGTTCGTGCCTATCGCGATCAGCGCATCCGCCGCACGAGGATGCTGCGGATAGTTTTTCACGAGGCCTTGCCATGTCGCCGTCGACCCCTTGTAGTCGCGCAGCGCGTACTGCGCGTTGCCGAGCCAGTATTGAGCGGTCGGCTGATAGGGGCTTTGCGGATACTTCGCGATGAACGCGCGGAACGAAGCCGCGGCGCCCTTGAAGTTGCCGTTGCGGAACTGCTGCGACGCCGCGTTGAACGCGTCCGTCTCACCCGGCTGCACCGTGCCTTCGACGCCGTCCACCGTCGTCTTCTGCGGCTCGAACTTCTTGAGACGCGCATCGAGATCGGTGTAGTACTCCTTCTGCTGACGCTCGAGCGTCGTCAGACGGTTCGTCAGATCCTCGTTCTCGCCGCGCAGCGTCGCGACCTGCTGGTTGAGCTGGTCGAGGCGGCTGGTCTGGTCGAGGATCGTCCGTTGTGCGGCGGCGAGCTGGTTCGACAGGCTGTCGGACTTGCTGCGCAAGTCGAGCACTGCACGGCGCGCCTCGTCGTCATCGAAGAGGCCCGCGTGCGCCGGCGCGGCCGCGAGGGCCGCACCTGCCACGCACAGCGCGGCGGCCGTGCGTAGCCAGAAAAAACGGTGCGTCATACAGCGATTCTTCCGTTACTTACTGTTGATAGACGAGATCCGCGCGGCGGTTCTGCGCCCACGACGCTTCGTCGTGGCCGAGCGCGACCGGCTTTTCCTTGCCGAGGCTCACGGCTTCCATTTGCGAATCCGTGACGCCGAGCAGCGACAGCGCGCGACGCACGGCTTCCGCACGCTTTTGGCCGAGCGCGAGGTTGTACTCGCTCGTGCCGCGTTCGTCGGTGTTGCCCTGGATCAGGATGTGGCGCTGCGGATGGCTCTTCAGGTACTGCGCGTGTTGCTGCAGCAGCGCCTGGTATTGGTCCTGCACCGAGTAGCTGTCGAAATCGAAATAGACGCTGCGCTTCGCGAGCGGGCTGTTCGGATCGTTCAGCGGATCGACGGTCACTTGCGCGACGTTTTCGGGATTCGGCTGCGTGCTGACCGCGCCGCCCTGGTTCGCATGCTCGTCGAGCTTCACGCCCGACTTACATGCGGCGAGCGCACCGATCATCAGCACTGCGAACGCCAGACGAAGTTTCTTCGACATCATGGTTACTCTCCTTGTGGTCATTGCATGAAGGGCCCCCAGGACGGCTCGCGAATCGCGCCGCCCTGAACGGACAGGATCTGCGGCGGCGCGCCGCCGTCGGACGGAACGGCAGCCAGCACCCCGCGGCCCCCTGATTGCGTAGCGTACAGAATGTACTGACCGTTCGCCGCGAAGCTCGGCGACTCGTCGCGCGTCGTGTTGGTGACGGCGTTCGCCGCACCCGTTTGCAGATCCTGAACATACAGCTTGAAGCCCCCGCCCGTGCGCGAGATGTACGCGAGCAGCTTGCCGTCCGGGCTGATGCGCGGACTCGTATTGTAGCTGCCGGTAAACGTCACGCGCTGAGCGGCGCCGGCGCTCTCGCCTTCGGCGGGCATCCGGTAGATTTGCGGCGCACCGCCTCGATCGCTCGTGAAATAGATCCACTTGCCGTCAGGAGAGTAGAACGGCTCAGTGTCGATCGAGCTGCTGCGCGTGAGGCGACGCAGCCCGGTGCCCGTCGAACTGACGGAATAAATCTGCGTATTGCCCGAGAGCGACAGCGCGACGGAGAGCATCTGGCCGTCGGGTGACCATGCGGGCGCGCTGTTGTTGCCTTTCTGATTCGAAATCACGTAGCGGCGGCCCGTCGGCAGATCGTGGATGTACACGACCGGCTTCTTCAGCTCGAACGATACGTACGCAACCTTCGTCCCGCTCGGCGACCATGCGGGCGAAATGATCGGCTCCTTGCTCGTCAGCGCGGGAATCGCGTTCTGGCCGTCCGAATCGGAGATCAGCAGCTTGTACACATTGCCCGTGCGCTGCACGTACGACAGGCGCGTGTTGAAGACGCCGCGCACGCCGAGCAGCTTCTGGTAGATGTAATCGGCGATCTTGTGGCCGGTCTTGCGCATCCCCTCGTTGTCGTTCGACGTCGTGAGCGACAGGCCGCCCAGGCTTTGCTGCTTGACGGTGTCGTAGAGGATGAAGTTGACCTTGTACTGGCCGTTCGGTTCGCGGTTCACGCTGCCCGCGACGAACGCGTTCGCGCCTTTCGCCTTCCACGCGCCGAAATCGACCGACGCCGTCTCCGGCACGGGCGTGCTGCCCGCGTCGACGTTGGAGAACTTGCCGCTTCTCGCGAGGTCGCCGCGCACGACCGACGTGACCTGCTGGGGCAGGCTCGCTTCATTGACGAAATTCGCGGTGGCGATCGGAAACTGGGTGGAGCCGACGCCCGTGATCAGTACGTTCACCTGCGCGTGGGCGCCGCCGCCCACGGCAATCAAACACGAGGCCACGAGTGCCCTGAAACCTAGCTTCGTCATCAAACTCATGCTTCTTGTTCCCGTATGTACGCTGCGCAACCGCAGAGACTCAAAAATACCCGATTCGTTCCCGGTGCGACGGCGGGAGTGTAAGCGCAAATGCGCTCATTCCGCCGCCTTGAAGGTAATCGTAATCTCGGGCGGGGTACGGCCGTTGGTATCGGGCGGTAACGGCACCGATGCCTGGATCGCGCTGATCACCGCCTGATCCCACCCCGAATTGCCGCTCGACCGGCGGATCGACGTGCTCAGCACGTCGCCCGACGGCGTGCAGCGGATCGCGACGACGGTCACGAGGCTGTCGCGCTCGCCCGCCCACACGATGTTCGGCTTCACGCGCCGACGGACTTTGTCGGCATAGCCCGGCGACGCCGCGTTGCCGCCCGAGCCCGTGCCCGTACCGCTCGCGAGCCCTTCGCCGCTGCCCGAGCCGCCGCCTGCAATCCCTTGCAGTTGCGCGAGGCGGGCCTGGCGTTCCTTGTCGAGCTTCGCATTCGCGGCGGCGTTCGCCTTGGCGGCCGCGGCGGCCTTGGCTGCTTTCTCGGCCTTTTCGGCGTTGGCCTTCTTCTGCGCGGCGAGCTGTTCCTGTTTCTTCTGCTGTTCGAGCTTTTGTTGCTCGAGCTTCTGCTGTTCGACTTTGCGCTGCTGTTCCGCGAGCTGCTGCTGCTTGAGTTTCTCGGCCTGCTTCTGCTTTTCGCGCTCGGCGGCTTTTTGCGCGGCGAGCTGGGCGGCCTGCTGCGCGGCGAGTTGCTGCGCCTTCAACTGTTGCTGCCGGCGCTGCTCTTCGAGCTGCGCCTCGCGAGCGGCCGCGGCTTGCTGTTCGCGCCGCTTCTGTTGCAGCGCGATGTCCGCCTCCTCGTTCTTGACGGGCGGCGGGGGAGGAGCCACTTTCACGGGTGGCGTCGGCACCGGCTGCGGCGTCGACGTGTCCGGCACCGATGTCCACAGCTCGGCTTCAGCGCCTGCCGGCGTGCTGTTCTGCCAATGAACGCCGTGATACAGGAAGAGCGCGAGCAGCACGTGGATCAGCGCGGCAAGCAGGAACGCGCGTCCTGTGCCGCGCTCGCGCGGCGGCCGAGGCGGATAGGCGGCGGTGCGCGACTGGCGAGGCTTCATTGCGACTTGACGAGGAGACCGACGCGCTTCACGCCGCGCGCCTTCAGATCGGACATCACGGTCATCACCGAGTCATATTGAACCGTCTTGTCGGCCGCGATCACGACCGGCTGATCCGGGTGGTCGGCCTGGCGCGCCGCGATGAAGCTGTCGAGCTCGGCCTTCGTCATCGTGTCTTCCTGCGACGCGCCCGAGTCGCCCTTGTAGCGGACACTGATCTTGCCGTCGGCCCGGATGTTGACGACGACGGGCGGCGTCTGCTCCTGCGGCGCGGCGTTGCCGACGGTCGGCAGATTGACGATCGACGGCGCGACGAGCGGCGCCGTCACCATGAAGATGACGAGCAGCACGAGCATCACGTCGATGTAGGGCACGACGTTGATGTCGGCCATCGAGCGGCGCGAGCGGCCGCCGCGCATGCTGGAACGAATGGGGGTGCCGGCCATCGCGTGCTCCTTATTGCGCCTGGCGCTGCAGGATGTTCGAGAACTCTTCGATGAACGTTTCGAAGCGGATCGCGAGACGGTCGATGTCGTGCGCGTAGCGGTTGTATGCGACGACGGCAGGGATCGCGGCGAACAGGCCGATGGCGGTCGCGACGAGCGCTTCGGCGATGCCCGGCGCGACGTTCGCGAGCGTTGCCTGCTGGACGTTCGCGAGGCCGCGGAACGAGTTCATGATCCCCCAGACCGTGCCGAACAGACCGATATACGGGCTCACCGAGCCGACGGACGCGAGGAACGACAGATTCGACTCGAGGACGTCCATCTCACGCTGGAATGATGCGCGCATTGCGCGGCGCGCGCCATCGAGAAGCAGGGCCGGATCGTTCAGACGTTTTTCCTTCGCCTTCAGGAATTCGCGCATCCCTGACTCGAAGATCCGCTCAAGCGCGCCGATCGTGTGGCGATTGTTCGCTGCGCTCTGGTACAGCGCCTGCAGGTCGCCGCCCGACCAGAAGTCGCGCTCGAAGCGCTCGGTTTGCGCGCGGGCGCGGCGGATCGCGAACCATTTGCGGAAGATGAACGTCCACGACATCAGCGACAGGATGAGAAGGAGCCCCATCACCGCCTGGGCGAGCACGCTCGCATTGAGGACGAGGGAAATGATCGACAGGTCTTGAGAAGTGTTCATAGAGGTTTGTGTAACGTCCCTTCGGGGAGGCCTGGCCAGGATGTGCCCGGCGCGCTCCGGCGGCGCGTCCGGCGGGCGTTCGGCCGAGCGCCGCACGCTCTGGCGGCGACCGCCGGAAGCTTTCCGACGGACCTTGCTTAGTGGCG
The DNA here is from genome assembly GCF_001523835.1 of Burkholderia sp. ABCPW 14. Classification (NCBI taxonomy): domain Bacteria; kingdom Pseudomonadati; phylum Pseudomonadota; class Betaproteobacteria; order Burkholderiales; family Burkholderiaceae; genus Burkholderia; species Burkholderia sp. ABCPW 14. Next base: position 43,797 of record NZ_LOVS01000055.1, read on the forward strand.
GATCATGGGGTCGAGTTCATCGGCTCTGTCTAAACGGCACTCACGCGTACGCCGTTGACACGGCTCGCCGGCCGTGTCGCGGCCGGTCCGCGCTCGAGCGCGGCGAGGACGGAGGGCGGGATCGCGGTCGGCTTGAACGCCGAGCGGTCGACGCAGCCGATCCGGACGTCGGCCGCGACGAGCAGCGTGTCGCCTCGCCACGCCTGTTGTTCGAATTCCACCGTCGCGCGGCCGAGTCGGGCGATTCTGCAGACGATTTCCAGCGCGTCGTCGAGCCGCGCGGGTGCGCGGTAATCGAGCTCCGCGCGGCGGACGATGAAGATCGCGCCCGTCTCGTCGGCAACCCGGCTCTGGTCTATCCCGCACGCGCGCAACCACTCGGTGCGCGCACGCTCGAAGAACCTCAGGTAGTTCGCGTAGTAGACGACGCCGCCGGCGTCGGTATCTTCGTAGTACACGCGGACCGGCCACGCGAAATCGGGCGCCGCGTCGGGCTGTCGGCTGGGTTCAGTCATGGCGCGCATTCTACCGGAACGGACGACCCCGATTCCCCTGATTCGTAACGGAATGTTGCCTTTGCCGGGCCGCCCGTCGAGCCGTGCGGGCGGCCCGGCGGCGGCACGCTCAGCCGCGGTGGACGGTCAGTCCGGCGGGCGCCTGCGCGACGGGCATCATCTCGATCGTGTTGATGTTCACGTGCGCGGGGCGGGTGGCGATCCAGTGGATCGTGTCGGCGATGTCCTCGGCGGTGAGCGGCTGGACGTTCACGTAGACGCCCGCCGCTTTCGCGTCGTCGCCGCGATAGCGCACGTTCGAGAATTCGGTGCCGCCGCAGAGGCCCGGCTCGATGTCGGTGACGCGCAGCGGCGTGCCGACGAGGTCCGCGCGCAGGTTCAGGCTGAACTGGCGCACGAACGCCTTGGTCGCGCCGTAGACGTTGCCGCCCGGGTACGGATAGCTGCCCGCGACCGAGCCGAGGTTGAAGACGTGGCCGCGGCCGCGCTCGACCATGCCGGGCAGCAGCGTGCGCGTGACCGTGACGAGGCCGGAGCAGTTGGTGTCGATCATCGTTTGCCATTCGTCGAGGCTCGCCTTGTGCGCCGGCTCGACGCCGAGCGCGAGGCCCGCGTTGTTGACGAGCACGTCGATCGCGGCAAACTCCGCGGGCAGTGCGGCCGGCACGGCCTCGACGGCCGCGCGGTCGCGCACGTCGAGCTCGATCGGCAACAAGGCGCTGCCGAGTTCGGCGGCGAGCGCGTCGAGGCGGTCCTTGCGGCGCGCGGTGGCGACGACGCGGTGGCCGCCTTTCACGAAGACGCGGGCGATGGCGGCGCCGAAACCTGCCGACGCGCCGGTGACGAACACGATCATTGCTGCTGCTCCTTAAACGAGGCTTGCTGGGGAGAACTCGCTAGCCTACTGGCATTGCGGCGGTGCGGCAAGGCGCGGCGGCGCGCGCTCCCGATATCTGCGGCGGATGCCTGCGCCGGTGGTGTCGAGAGACTTGGCCCTTAATATGAAGCGGGCTCCGGGCGCGGTTGCCTATTCATCGCGCATCCAATACACTAACGCGCTCAATATCCCCTGCGTGACTGGCGATAAGACCTTTCGGGGTCAAAGGTGGAGCGTCCCACCGTGAAGCGCAGGGCGTCGCTTTTGCCGTTCGCCTGGGCAGCCGTTGTGCGCCGCGTTGCGTGCGCTGCCGGTGGCTGCCCTGCCTCGCGTTCCACGGAATCCTCCGCCACGTCGAGCCGGCTGCGCCGCCGGCCGCGCGACGCACTCGGCCACTTCGGTCAACCTGTACACACTTAACGGAAACCGTATGTTTGACAGAGCCCAAAGCACCATTGCGAACGTCGATCCCGAGATCTGGCAAGCGATCCAGCAAGAAAATGTCCGCCAGGAAGAGCATATCGAGCTGATCGCGTCGGAAAACTACACGAGCCCGGCGGTGATGGCGGCGCAAGGCTCGCAGCTCACGAACAAGTACGCGGAAGGCTATCCGGGCAAGCGCTATTACGGCGGCTGCGAGTACGTCGACATCGTCGAACGGCTCGCGATCGAGCGCGTCAAGGAACTGTTCGGCGCCGAAGCCGCGAACGTGCAGCCGAACTCGGGTTCGCAGGCGAACCAGGGCGTGTTCTTCGCGATGCTGAAGCCGGGCGACACGATCATGGGCATGAGCCTCGCACACGGCGGCCACCTGACGCACGGCTCGCCCGTCAACATGTCGGGCAAGTGGTTCAACGTCGTCAGCTACGGCCTGAACGAAAACGAAGACATCGATTACGAAGCCGCCGAGAAGCTCGCGCACGAACACAAGCCGAAGCTGATCGTCGCGGGCGCGTCGGCGTTCGCGCTGAAGATCGATTTCGAGCGTCTCGCGAAGATCGCGAAGGCGGTCGGCGCGTACCTGATGGTCGACATGGCGCACTATGCGGGCCTCATCGCCGCGGGCGTCTATCCGAACCCGGTGCCGCACGCCGATTTCGTCACGACGACGACGCACAAGAGCCTGCGCGGCCCGCGCGGCGGCGTGATCCTGATGAAGGCCGAGTACGAGAAGCCGATCAACTCGGCGATCTTCCCGGGCATCCAAGGCGGTCCGCTGATGCACGTGATCGCCGCGAAGGCGGTTGCGTTCAAGGAAGCGCTGTCGCCGGAATTCAAGGAATACCAGCAGAAGGTCGTCGAGAACGCGCGCGTGCTGGCCGAGACGCTCGTCAAGCGCGGTCTGCGCATCGTGTCGGGCCGTACCGAGAGCCACGTGATGCTCGTCGACCTGCGCGCGAAGAACATCACCGGCAAGGCGGCGGAAGCGGCGCTCGGCAATGCGCACATCACCGTCAACAAGAACGCGATCCCGAATGATCCGGAAAAGCCGTTCGTGACGAGCGGCATCCGTCTCGGCTCGCCGGCAATGACGACGCGCGGCTTCGGCATGCCGGAAGCTGAATTCGTCGGCAACCTGATTGCCGACGTGCTCGAGCATCCGGAAGACGCGGCGACGATCGAGCGCGTGCGCGCGCAGGTCGCCGAGCTGACGAAGCGCTTCCCGGTCTATCGCTGATCGGCCATGCGCTGCCCGTTCTGCCGGCACGACGATACGCAAGTGGTGGATTCGCGCGTGTCGGAAGACGGCGCCGCGATCCGCCGGCGCCGCCGCTGCTCGGCCTGCGACAAGCGTTTCACGACGTATGAGCGGGTCGAGCTGGCGTTGCCGGCCGTCGTGAAGAAGGACGGCAGCCGCACCGAATTCGACCGCCGCAAGATTGTCGCGAGCATGCAACTGGCGCTCCGCAAGCGCCCGGTTGCGGCCGATGCGATCGATGCGGCGGTCGCCCGCATCGAATATCAGTTGCTCGCATCCGGCGAGCGTGAAGTCCGCAGCGAAAAGCTCGGCGAACTCGTGATGAACGAGCTGCGCCAGCTCGACACGATCGCCTACGTGCGTTTCGCGTCCGTCTACCGCCGGTTCGAAGATGTGTCCGAATTCGCGGACGTGATCGAAGAGTTCCGCCGCGCGGCACCCGCGAAGCCGGCGCGCAAGCGCTGAGCTTGCGCATTCCATTTCCCGTTCCGTTTCGTATTCCATTCGTTTCTCCCGCGTAGCGCGGTGTTCGTGCTCGCCTGGGCGATTGTCGTGCGTTCGGCTGCAGCGTGCGATTCGGCCGTTTGGCCGATGGTGCGCGTTCGTCCGTCCCGGTAGAGTCGGCGCATCGGTCACGGAGATTGGCGATGCGAACGGAAGGCGGCAGGCAAGCGATGACGGGCTTCATGCTCGTCGAATTGATGGTCGCACTCGTGCTGGTCGCGCTTGCCGCGACGCTGGCCGCGCCGACGCTCGCAGGCGCGCGGATGCGCGATCGGGTCGACGCACGTGCTCGGGTGTTCGGAGCATCGCTGGCGTATGCGCGTGGGGAGGCTGCCAGACTCGGCGCGCGCGTGACGCTGTGCCGCAGCGACGCGGCCGCCAGATGCATCGTCGCAGGGCGGCCCTGTGACGGCGGTGCGATCGACTGGTCATGCGGCTGGGCGGTGGTCGTCGCGGACGGCGAGCGCGGTACGCGGGTGTTGCGACGCGTTGCGCACGATGCACAAGTGGCCGTAGCGGGCGCGGGCGGCGACGTGGTGTTTACGCCGCCAGCGGGTCAGGTGATCGGCGGCTTCCGAAGTTTCGAATTCGCGCCGAACGACGCGTCCGATGCGTGGCGCGGCCAGCGCTGGCGACGTTGCCTGCGGATCGCGGCGGGTGGTCGCGTGCGGTTCGTCGAAGGCGGCTGCGGGGCGTCGACATGATGCGCGTTCGGTCGATGCGAGGGAGCTCGTTGCTGGAGACGGCGATCGCGTGTGCGCTGCTTGCGATCGCGGCGCTCGGCGTGATCGCCGCATTGCTCGCGACGATACGAGGCGAGCGCGATGCTGCGACGCGCGAGCAGGCGCTGCTCGCCGCAGATTCGTGGGCCGAGATGGCGCGCGCCGGCGGGCCGGTGGGCGTCGATTGGAACGCGTCGGTGTCCGGGCTGCGTCGCGGAAAGCTCGTCGTGACGGGCGGAGATGCGGGCATGTCGACCGTGCGCATCGAATGGGAGCGGGCCGGGGCGGCTGCTGCGAGCCCGTCGCGCTGCGAAGGCGCTACCGTGGCTGCGCGTGACGGCGACAAGCAATGCGTGACGCTCGCGTATGCGATAACGGACGGCCGATGATGCGAGCGATACGTTGGCGCGCGCACACGCTGATCGAGGTGATGATCGCCATGGCGCTCGGCTTGCTGATCCTGCTTGCCGCGATTTCGCTCTATCGCGTACAGCGGGCAGCCTATTCGGCGGCGGCCGATGCCGCGCGCTTGCGCGACGCGGCGCAGGCGTCGCTCGCGCTGGTCACGCAGCAGATCCAGATCGCGGGCTTCGTTCCTCTCGACTCGCACGATGCGCCGCCAGCACCGGGTCTGTTCGGTTGTACGGCGGGACGACCCGTCGGAGCCGACGTGCAACTGGCATGCGATCCGCTGGCGAGCGGTTCCGACGGACTCGTCGTTCGCTATGTCGGCGATGGCGTTTCCACGTGGCCGACGACCGGCGGGCAGGCGACGGATTGCCTCGGGCAGGGCGTCGGCGCGGCCGACGCGCAGCCGCGGATCGTCAATCGCTTTTACGCTCGCGTCAGTGCATCGACGGGCGAGCCGGAGCTGTATTGCGAAGGCAGCGGCAGACCTGGCATCGCGCAGCCTCTCGTCGAAGGCGTCGAGCGCGTGCGCCTGCGCTATCGGCTGCGCGGGGCCGTGCAGTGGAACGATGCGTCGGCGTTGTCCGCATCGGACTGGGCCAGCGTCGCCGCTGTGGCAGTTTGCGTACAAGTGCGAGGCATGCGGACGGGGCGCCCGGTACGCTACGTCGACTGCGAAGGGCGAATGACGAGCGCCGTGGATACCCGCGCGCGGCTCGCGCTGCGACGGTATGTCGCGGTTCGCAATCAGGAGCGCGCATGACGCGTCAGGCAGCCGTGTTGGAGGCAGATCGAGCGCGGATAGTCCGAAAGCGTTTGGCGCTGCGCAAAGTGATGCGGCGACGCGAGCGGGCGATGCCCGGTTCGCCCGGCGTCGCGCTGCCGGGGGTGCTTGCCGTAACGGCCTCGCTGATCGTGATGTCGTCCGCGTGGTTCGAGATCGCGACGACGGAGATGCGGCGCATGTCGAACGTCGCGAGCCGATCGGTCGCGTTTCGTGCAGCGGATGCCGCACTCGAAGCCTGTACCGATGCGTTGCTGAGCGGCGCGGCGCCCTATGCCGCGGCGGGCGGCGATATCGCGTCGGCGCGCGAGCCGGCCGGTTGGCGGCAACCGGACGTGTTCGACGGCGGCGGCGCGTTCAGGCCGTATGCGGGATGGCCGGGCGCGGCGCAAGGGCCGAGCTGCGTGATCGAAGCGTGGAAGCTGCCGGCGCGCCCCGACGCACGCGCCTACCTCGTGACGGCACGCGGCGTGGGTGCGACGAACGATACGGTCGAGTGGCTGCAACTGCAGATTGCCGTCGAGCGCGGAGGCGTCGAGCGCCGCTGGCGCCGGGTCGTGGGACGGCCGACATAGTTGGAGGAGGACGCGGCGATGTCATGTGCTGAAACTGAACGCAATTCGGATCGACGAGGTTTCACGTTGATCGAAGTGCTCGTTGCGCTTGCGATCGTGGGCGTGTTCGCGGCATTCGCGGTGCCGTCGTACCGGGGCCATGTCGAACGAGGGCATCGGTTGAGTGCGATGGCTGCACTGTATCGCGCCGCGCAGTATGTCGAGGCATTCGGCGAGATGCCGCCTGCCGCATTGCCGGAAGAGATGAGCCGAGCGCCCGATTCCGGCATGGCCGTCTATGCGCTGCGGATCATGTTCAACGACGCGCGCGGCGGATACGCACTGGAGGCAAGCCCGACTGTCGATGGCGCGATGCGGGACGACAACTGCGGCGTGTATGTACTGCATGCGGACGGCACGCGGGAGAATCGCGTGGCCGGAAGCGCCGCCCTCAACGGACACGCGCCGAATGCCGACGTGTGTTGGCGAACGGGGTAGGCACGCGTCGGCCAGCGGGCTGGTCAACAGCCATTCATCTGTCTGTATTACCCGCCTTCACGCCCGCTCATCGCGCCGCGCCTGCGCGTCGGACGCGTCATCGCTGCTCTTTGCCTGCTTCCATATCTGATAGGCCTCCCAGACGGCGAAGCCGACGGCGCCCCATTTGAGCGCAGGGCGTGCGCTCGCGCGCAGCAGCGCACGCATGGGCTTCGCGAGCACGACGGACGCGAGCGAGCTCAACAGCGGATACTGGCTGACGAGCGTGCCGAGTGTCGCGTTCACGCTCCTCGCCGACTTGCCGAGCGACCCGCCCGACACCCCTGGCACGAGGAACTTCAGCCATCTGAAATGCGTGACGGACTGGCGCAACTCGGCGCCCGCCTGCGCGAGCTCCAGGCGCTCGACGTCGGAGCGCAGGATCAGCAGTTCCTTGCGCAGCGCGCGGTACTGGGCCGCGCTCATGTGCCGCTTCTGCGAAGCGGTGCGGAATCGTTGTTCCGGAGCGGAGTAACTCATGGCGCGTCGACGGGAGGTTGGCGAGAAGAGGAGGAACGCGGCCGCGCGTTCATGATTTGCCGCGGAACAGCTCGCGGTCCTTTTCCAGTTCGTTCAGCGTTGCTTCGAACACGACGGGCGCGTCGCGTAATCCCGAGCGCGCCTTCAGCCCGCAGGCGAGCGCGCCGAGCGCATAGAGCGCGGTGATGACGGCGAGCGACTGCCAGCGGTAGGTGTCCCAGAACGCGATGGCGACGAGCACCGTGAGGCTGATGAGCGCCATCGTCGCGAGCATCATCGCCGCGAGTCCGAGAAAGAGCACGCCCATCAGGCGTTCCTTCTCCTCGGCGAGCTCGATGCCGACGAGTTCCAGCCGGGTCTGCAGGAGCGCGAACACGGAGCCGAGCAGGCGGCGCAGCGGTCCGTGCGCGGACTGGTGCGATGAGGTTTCTGTCGTCATGGATGAGGCGCTTGCGCGCGGAGAGCGGCCGGCGCCGCGACGGGCCGGTGCGCATGGTCCCGGCCGTCGCGCGGATGCGGCGGGCCGGGGGCTGTCTCTCGCGGCGGCGTGCCGCGTTACTTGCGGTTGATCAAGAGACCGATCAGCACGCCGACGCCGGCCGCGACGCCGATCGACGTCCACGGATGCTCGTGCACGTAGTCGTCGGTGGCGCGTGCCGCCTTCTTGCCTTTCTCGACCACGACTACCTGAACGTCGGCCGCTTTCTCCCTTGCCTGCTTCAGGCGCGAGAGCGCCTTCTCGCGCAGTTCGGTCGCACGGTCGCCCGTGGTGCTCGCGGCCTGTTTCAGCAGATCTTCCGCGTCCGCGAGAACAGTTTTGATATCCGACATCAGTTTCTCCTTGTTGACTTCAGACATTGCGACTCCCTTCTTGCCGAAGCGGGTTGTCCTACGAACATCGTAGCGAAACCCGTGCCTGCGGGCGAGCGCGGCGGCACGGCGCGCAGGCGGCGCAAGATCGCGCTTGAGTAGCATGGTAAACGAGTTGCAATGACAATAGAGAGCCGATCCGGAACGAAAAAGTTTCCAGGATTGTCAAGTTGGGGCCGGCGAAAATGATAAAAAGGCATGAATATCTGACGGAATAATCGTTCGCGCCGGCCGCCGGATCACTTAAGCTAAAAGCTGGCCCTTGTGCACCGTGCGCTCGGGCACCCAACCCATGCAAGTTCAAGGAGCTGCAACATGAGTCTACGTCTTGGCGACATCGCGCCGGATTTCGAACAGGATTCGAGCCTCGGCCGCATCAAATTCCATGAATGGCTCGGCAACAGTTGGGGCGTCCTGTTCTCACATCCGGCCGACTACACGCCCGTCTGCACGACGGAGCTCGGCCTGACCGCGAAGCTCAAGGGCGAATTCGAGAAGCGCAACGTGAAGGTGATCGCGCTGTCGGTCGACAGCGTCGAGTCGCACAAGGGCTGGATCGACGACATCAACGAGACGCAAGCGACGAGCGTCGGTTTTCCGATCATCGCGGACGGTGACCGCAAGGTCTCCGAGCTGTACGACATGATCCATCCGAACGCGAACGAGACGCTGACCGTGCGTTCGCTGTTCGTGATCGATCCGAACAAGAAGGTGCGTCTCGTCATCACCTATCCGGCGAGCACCGGCCGCAATTTCGACGAAGTGCTGCGCGTCATCGATTCGCTGCAATTGACCGACAACTACAAGGTCGCGACGCCCGGCAACTGGAAGGACGGCGACGACGTCGTGATCGTGCCGTCGCTGCAGGATCCGGAAGAGCTGAAGCAGCGCTTCCCGAAGGGTTTCAACGCGGTGCGTCCGTACCTGCGTCTGACGCCGCAGCCGAACAAGTGAGCGGCGTGCGCGCCGCGCGGCTTCGCGGCGCGGCTGTCATATGACGAAAAAGCCCCGGCGTTCGTGCCGGGGCTTTTTCGTTTGCGGCTGCGTCGGGGGGCTGTACAGTCGTGCCGCCGCCGCGGTGCGTCGCGCGCAGGCCGCGGCGGCGCGGATGTCGCATCAGAAGAACGCCTGAATCCCCGTCTGCGCGCGGCCGAGGATCAGCGCGTGGATGTCGTGCGTGCCCTCGTACGTGTTCACCACTTCGAGATTCACGAGATGGCGCGCGACGCCGAATTCGTCCGAGATGCCGTTGCCGCCCAGCATGTCGCGGGCGAGGCGGGCGATGTCGAGCGCCTTGCCGCACGAATTGCGCTTCATGATCGACGTGATCTCGACGGCCGCCGTGCCTTCGTCCTTCATCCGGCCGAGCCGCAGCACGCCTTGCAGGCCGAGCGTGATCTCGGTCTGCATGTCGGCGAGCTTCTTCTGGATCAACTGGTTGGCTGCGAGCGGACGGCCGAATTGCTTGCGGTCGAGCACGTACTGGCGCGCGGTGTGCCAGCACGATTCGGCCGCGCCGAGCGCGCCCCACGCGATGCCGTAGCGCGCCGAGTTCAGGCACGTGAACGGCCCGCGCAGGCCTTTCACGTCCGGCATGATGTTCTCTTCGGGCACGAACACGTCGTCGAGCACGATCTCGCCCGTGATCGACGCGCGCAGGCCCACCTTGCCGTGGATCGCCGGCGCCGACAGACCTTTCCAGCCCTTCTCGAGGATGAAGCCGCGGATCTCGTCGCGGCCGTCCTCGTCGAGCTTCGCCCAGACCACGAACACGTCGGCGATCGGTGAATTCGTGATCCACATCTTCGAACCCGACAGCGAGTAGCCGCCCGGCACCTTCTTCGCGCGCGTGACCATGCTGCCCGGATCGGAGCCGTGATTCGGCTCGGTCAGGCCGAAGCAGCCGATCCATTCGCCCGTCGCGAGCTTCGGCAGGTATTTCTCCTTCTGTGGGTCGGAGCCGAACTCGAAGATCGGCACCATCACGAGCGACGACTGCACCGACATCATCGACCGATAGCCCGAATCGACGCGTTCGACCTCGCGCGCGATGAGCCCGTAGCTCACGTAGCCGAGGCCTGGGCCGCCGTACTGCTCGGGGATCGTCGGGCCGAGGAGGCCGAGCTCGCCCATTTCGCGGAAGATCGTCGTGTCGGTGGTTTCGTGGCGGAACGCCTGCGTCACGCGCGGCGCGAGCTTACCCAGCGCGTAAGCGTTCGCGGCGTCGCGCACCATGCGCTCGTCGTCGGCGAGCTGCTGGTCGAGCAGCAGCGGATCGTCCCAATGAAAGGTTGCGGCAGCCATCGCGTCATCTCCTCACTTGACTATAGTTCCGCTATGCGGAACAATGTTTTGCAAATTGAACCCAGTGTATCACCACATGAATTTTTCGACCATCGACGCCGACACGCTCGACGAACGCAAGTTCGTCGTCGCCCTCGCACGGGGGCTCGATCTGCTGCGCGCGTTCCGGCCCGGCGAGACGATGCTCGGCAATCGCGATTTCGTCGAGCGCACCGGGCTGCCGAAGGCGACTGTCAACCGGCTCGCGTACACGCTCACCGTGCTCGGCTATCTGCGCTACGACGACGCGCTCGGCAAGTACGCGCTCGACGCGGGCGTGCTGTCGCTCGGCTATGCGCTGCTCGCGGGCTCCGACACGCTCGCGCTCGCGCGGCCGCACATGCAGGCGCTCGCGCGCGAGATCGGCGCGGCGGTGTCGCTCGGCTGCCGCGACGGGCTCGACATGATCTACCTGGAGACGATCCGCAGCGAGACGGCGCTGACGCTCGGGCTTGCGTCCGGGTCGCGGCTGTCGATGCTGACGAGCTCGATGGGGCGCGCGTATCTCGCCGTGCAGCCACCGGATGCGCGCGCGGCGCTATTCGCGGAGCTGCGCAAGACAGCGGGGAAGGGGCGGGCGGGCGCCGCGCTCGTCGCGGCGGCGGGGCGCGCGGTCGAGGAATTCGCCGCCGACGGCTGCTGCTATTCGTTTCGCGACTGGCACGAGGACGTGAATGCGATCGCGGTGCCGTTTCGCGAGCCGCGCGAGGGGCGCTGGCTGATTCTCAGCTGCAGCGGGCCCGCGTCGTCGATGGGCGAGGACGTGTTTCGCAACAAGATCGGTCCGAAGCTGAAGGCGCTCGCGCGGCGGCTCGGGCAGCCGGCGTAGGCCGGAATGCCGGCGGTCATGCGCGAGCGGCGGCTGGTGGCTTGTCATCGTTCAGCGTTGCGGCTTTCGCCGGTGGTTTGTTGCTGTTGTTGTCGCTGTCGCAGTTGCCGGTCGCAGGTAGCAAGTAGCAAGTAGCAAGTAGCCTGCGCGATCGGCCATAGCACGTTGCCGAGTCCGCAACGGCATGAATCGGCAACGACGTCGGCATTGTTGTCGATGCAAGTTGTCGGCGTGTTGCGTGCGGCGAGTGCCGCCGGTCGGCGTCGCGCTCATCTTCGTCGTCCGACGCGTGAAATTCGACGTGCCGGCCGTGGCGGAGCGGGCCAATATTGTCGATGCCGCAAGGGGCCGCTCGCGCGAGCGGCACGCCGTGTCGCTTGCGGGCACGGCCGCGTCTTGTGGGGCGTGTCGGCATCGCGCGCGTGAACGTCTCGACGCGACGTGGCCCCTTCGCTTTGCAGACGGGGGCGTGCGACGGCGGCTCGCGGGCAACACTGCAGCTTGCCGTTCGGAATCCGGCGCTCGCAACTCGGCGCCCGCAACCCGGCACCCGCAACCCGGCACCCGCAACCCGGCGAATGCAACCCGGCGAATGCAACCCGGCGAATGCAACCCGGCGAATGCAACCCGGCGAACGCAACCCGGCGAACGCAACCCGGCACCCGCAACTCGGCACACGTGATCCGGCACGTAAGTTCCAACACGATCCATCCAACCCGGCGCAATCCGATGCACCGCTCCACGCTGCGATGCAACGCAGCAGTCGACCGCAATCGGTTGTATCGTAGACAGCGCTTCCCACCGCAGCATCCATGCGCAACGTGAACAGGAGGTCCACGATGTCGGGCTCGGAATTGTTGGAGGGCGGGTGCGCGTGCGGCGCGATTCGTTACCGGATCGTCGGCGCGCCCACCCACGCGGGTTTCTGCCATTGCAGGCTGTGCCAGCGGACGACGGGCGCCGCCGTGCTCCCGTGGGCAACGGTGCCGATCGGCGCGTTCGAGTATGTGAAGGGCGAGCCGCGCGTGTACGCGTCGAGCGCATGGGGCGAGCGGCGCTTCTGCCCGCGGTGCGGCGCGCAGCTCGAATACCGGCTGTCGAACGCGCCCGCGACAGTCGAGGTTAATTACGCGACGCTCGACGATCCGTCGGCGATCCGGCCGAAAGCGCACACGTGGTACGCGAGCCGCATTCCCGGTCTCGACGTGGCGGGCGATCTGCCGGTGTTCGGCGACGGCGGCGACTGACCTGACGTCGCGCGGACGTAGCCGGGCGGTGAGGCGATGCAGGCGCTTTCCGGCGCTGCATCGTGTCGGGCATGCAGCACGTGGATCGAGCGCGTCAGGCACGGCGAGGGTAGCCGGCGCGAGGCGCGATCAGTGATTACGACGGTTCCGATTTTTCATGCGCGACGTTGCTCAGCGCTGCGCGGCGTCGCGCAAGTCGCGCGGCACATCGCGTTCGTCCCGCTCGACGCACCGTGCGCCCAGCATTCCCCGATCCGTCAAACCGCGGCCGGCTGCGAGAACACCGGCCCTTGCACGAGCCGCACGTCGTACTGACGCAGCAGCTCGAACTGCGTCTCGTCGACGACGTGATCGAAGATGAGCGGAATGCGCACGCGATGCGCATAGCCGACGAGCGCCTTCACCATCCCTTCCCGCAGCGCGATCGCGGCGTCCATCTTGATGTAGTCGGGCCGCGCCATGTCCGATTCGACGGCGAGGATCCGCCCCGGATCGGGCAGCTTGTCAGCGACCTTGAAGCCGTAGTGCTGATAACTCTTCGTCAGATAGCCGAGGAACGTCTTGTGCGCGACGGCCGCGGCCGGCAGTTCGATCACGACGCGCTCGGGCGACAGCCCGAACCCCTTGAGCACGCTCGAGAAGTGCTTGCCGTGGTCGTACTTGACGCTCTTCAGCAGCCGTTCGTGCACTCGCAGGAACAGCAGTCCGTGCCGCTGCGCGCCGAAGAAGTTGATCGCGTGCAGGCTGCGCGCGAGCCGGTCGAGCGCGACGAGTTCCTGATCGTCGGCGACGGCGTCGATCGGATCGAACGGCGCGCAGCCCACGTGCGTGATCGCCTGGAAGCCGAGTTCGTCGCCGAAGCGCTCGATCGCGTCGGTGAGCGACGTCGATTGCGGCGCGCCCGGCATCGACACGTCGTAGATGGGCTCGTATGCGCTTTCCAGTTTGAGATCGCGCAGGTGCGCGTACGCGCTTTGCGCGCCGTCGTCGAGCGCGAGGTGCTCGCACAGGAACGGCAGCTTGCCCGCACGGGCGACGAGTTCGGGAATGGTGGGCGGAACCATGGACTCCGGATGGAAGAGATGTGGCCGAAACGGCCGCCGTATATGAACGATAGTAGCAGCGCCGGGCGCGATTGGCTGCGCGAGTTGCTCATATCGATATCGGCTCCGCGCCGGCGCCTAGGGTATACGTTAATTTCACTAATCGTAATTCGTTTTACTATTCGTAAATCATGACGTTGACGTAGATCAAGCAGTCAGACGCGCCGCTTGTCCGACGAAAGCGGCGCATCCCTCAATACGGAGCAAGGAGCGACAGATGGCGGGTGACAAGAAATTTGCATCGCAGGCGGACCTGACCGAGAAGAAGGTGACGTTCGAACGCCTGTCCGAGCACGCGTACGCCTATACGGCGGAAGGCGATCCGAACACGGGGATCATCGTCGGCGACGACGCGGTGCTCGTCGCCGACACGCAGGCGACGCCCGTGATGGCCGAGGACGTGATCCGCCGGATCCGCGAAGTCACCGACAAGCCGATCAAGTACGTGCTGCTCACGCACTACCACGCGGTGCGGGTGCTGGGCGCGTCCGCGTACGGCGCCGATCACGTGATCGCGAGCCAGGACACGCGCGACCTGATCGTCGAGCGCGGCGCGGCCGACATGAAGAGCGAGATCGAGCGCTTTCCGCGCCTGTTCCGCTCGGTCGAGTCGGTGCCGGGCCTCACGTGGCCGACGCTCACGTTCAAGGGCGAGATGACGCTTTGGCTCGGCAAGCTCGAAGTGAAGATCATGCAGCTTGGCCGCGGCCACACGAAGGGCGACACGGTCGTGTGGCTGCCGCAGGAGAGGGTGCTGCTGTCGGGCGACCTCGTCGAATACGGCGCGACGCCGTATGCGGGCGATGCGTATTTCCAGGACTGGCCGCACACGCTCGACGCGATCGCGGCGCTCAAGCCGGAGAAGCTCGTGCCGGGCCGCGGCGCGGCGCTGAAGACGCCGCAGGCAGTCGCGGATGGCCTCGCGGGCACGCGCGCGTTCGTGAGCGAGCTGTACGCGAAGGTGAAGTCCGGCGCGGCGGCGGGCAAGGATCTGAACGCGATCTACAAGGAAACGTATGCGGAGCTGAAGCCGAAGTTCGGCGAGTGGGTGATCTTCGACCACTGCATGCCGTTCGACGTGACGCGCGCGTTCGACGAGGCCACGCAATATCCGGATCCGCGGATCTGGACGGCCGAGCGCGACAAGGACATGTGGCAAACCCTGGAAGGCTGAGCACGGCGGGCGGCGATCATGACCATCGATTATCAGACGCTCAAGTTCGATTATCGTCCGCGCGCCGCCGGCGCCGACGCCGGCGAGCCGCATCCGGCGGTTGTCGTCGGCGCGGGGCCCGTCGGGCTCGCGGCGGCGATCGATCTCGCGCAGCAGGGCGTGCCCGTCGTGGTGCTCGACGACGACGACACGCTGTCGACCGGCTCGCGCGCGATCTGCTTCGCCAAGCGCACGCTCGAGATCTTCGATCGCCTCGGCTGCGGCGAGCGGGTGGCGCAGAAGGGCGTGAGCTGGCACGTCGGCAAGGTGTTCCTGCAAGACGAGCTGATCTACGCGTTCGACCTGCTGCCGGAGGCCGGGTACGCGCTGCCGGCGTTCGTCAATTTGCAGCAGTACTACGTCGAAGGCTATCTGGCCGAGCGCGCGTTCGAGCTGCCGAATCTCGATCTGCGCTGGAAGAACCGCGTGACGGGAATCCGCCAGACGCCCGACCATGCGGAGCTCGAAATCGACACGCCGGAAGGGCCGTACATGCTGCGCGCGCGCTACGTGATCGCGGCCGACGGCTCGAAGAGCCCGCTGCGCGCGATGATGGGCCTCGACAGCCGCGGCCGCACGTTCAAGGACCGCTTCCTGATCGCCGACGTGAAGATGAAGGCGCCGTTTCCGGCCGAGCGCTGGTTCTGGTTCGATCCGCCGTTCCATCGCAATCAGTCGGTGCTGCTGCACCGTCAGCCGGACGACATGTGGCGCATCGATTTCCAGCTCGGCTGGGACGCCGATCCCGTCGCCGAGAAAGCGCCGGAGCGTGTGATTTCGCGCGTGCGCGCGCTGCTCGGGCCCAACGTCGAGTTCGAGCTCGAATGGGTGAGCGTCTACACGTTCCGCTGCCAGCGGATGGACAGCTTCCGGCACGGCCGCGTGCTGTTCGCGGGCGACTCGGCGCACGGCGTGTCGCCGTTCGGCGCGCGCGGCGCGAACAGCGGCGTGCAGGACACCGACAACCTCGCATGGAAGCTGAAGCTCGTGCTCGACGGCCAGGCGCCCGATCGTCTGCTCGACACGTACGCCAGCGAGCGCGAATTCGCGGCCGACGAGAACATCCGCAACTCGACGCGCTCGACCGATTTCATCACGCCGAAGAGCCCGATCTCGCGCGTGTTCCGCGACGCGACGCTCAAGCTTGCGCGCGATTGCGAGTTCGCGCGCAAGCTCGTCAACAGCGGCCGGCTGTCGGTGCCGGCGGTGCTCGCCGACTCGCCGCTCAATACGCCCGATCGCGCGGGCGACGCGTTCGAACGCGCGCCGGTTCCGGGTGCGGTCGCGCTCGATGCGCCCGTGCTCGCGAACGGCGAGCCCGGCTGGCTGCTGCGGCATCTGAAGGACGGCTTCGCCGGCGTCCTGTTCGGCTCGATCGGCGATGCGCCCGCGCTCGTCGACGCGACGCGCGGCCACGCGCTGCCCGTCGCGCCCGTGCTCGTCGTGCCGAAGGGCGAAGCGCGCGCGGTGGCGGGCGTCGACGTGATCGAGGACAGCGAAGGGCTCGCCGCGCAGCGCTACGACGCGCGTCCCGGCACGTTCTACCTGCTGCGTCCGGACCAGCACGTCTGCGCGCGCTTGCGCACGGCGGACGCGAGCGCGGTGCGCGCGGCGCTCGCGCGCGCGATCTGCAACGCGTGAGCAACACATATCGACAGAGACCAGGAGACACCCGATGCACCTCGACACTCGCTTGCGTCTGTCCGATCCGGACGCGTTCTACGAGGCGCTGATCGACATGCACCGCGACTTGCCCGACAGCGAGAGCCAACTCGTCAACGCGAAGCTGATCCTGCTGCTCGCGAACCAGGTCGGCGATCTCGACGTGCTGCGCGAAGCGATGGCGCTCGCGCGCAGCGGCGCGATGACGCTCGACGGCGCGCCCGGCGCGTCGGCGCCGCAATGACCGCGCCCGCCGCCGCACGCGAGCTCGACGAATTGCATCGGCCCGCGTTTCACGTGATGCTGCTCGCGCGCCGCGGGCTGTGTCTCGTGATCGGCGCCTTCGATGCGCAGGCGATGGGCTGCGTCGCGCCGAGCGTGATGCGCGACGCGCGCTACGCGAGCGGCACGGCCGTCGTCGGCGGCACGGTGCTGCAGACGGGCGGCGTGATCGGCACGCTGTCGCTCGGTTGGTTCATCGAACGGCACGGCTTCGCGTGCGCGCTGTTCGCGTGCTTCGCATGCGCGGCGATCGCCGTCGGCCTGACCGGCTCGGTCGCGCATGCGTTTCCCTGGCTGCTCGCAGCCGTGTTCGTCGGCGGCTTTTGCATCGTCGGCGGACAGCCCGCGGTCAACGCGCTCGCGGGCCATTATTACCCGACGTCGCTGCGCTCGACGGGCATTGGCTGGAGCCTCGGCGTGGGCCGCGCCGGCTCCGTGCTCGGGCCGCTCGTCGGCGGGCAGCGGATCGCGCTCGGCTGGTCGAACGATGCGCTGTTTCACGCGGCGGCCGTGCCGGTGCTGTGCTCGGCCGTCTTCGTGATCGGCCTCGCGAGCGTGACGCGGCGGCGCGGCGCGGCCGCGCCGAACGTCGCTTGAATGGAGAGAACGACAATCATGACACTGGATTTTTCGAAACCGGGCGAAGCGGGCTACCAGAGCGGCTTCGCGAACGAATTCGCGACCGAGGCGCTGCCGGGCGCGCTGCCGCACGCGCGCAACTCGCCGCAGCGCGCACCGTATGGGCTCTATGCGGAGCAACTGTCCGGCACCGCGTTCACCGCGCCGCGCGGCCACAACCGCCGGTCGTGGCTGTACCGGATCCGGCCGGCCGCCGTGCATCGGCCGTTCGAGCTCGTGTCCGGCGAGCGTCGGATCGTTGCCGACTTCGGCGATTCGGACGACGTGCCGCCGACGCCGCCGAACCAGTTGCGCTGGGACCCGCTGCCGATGCCCGCGCAGCCGACCGATTTCGTCGACGGCTGGGTGACGATGGCGGGCAACGGCTCGGCCGCCGCGATGAGCGGCTGCGCGATTCATCTGTACGCGGCGAACCGCTCGATGCGCGAGCGCTTCTTCTACAGCGCGGACGGCGAGCTCTTGATCGTCCCGCAGGAAGGGCGGCTCTTCATCATGACGGAGCTCGGCCGGCTCGACGTCGAGCCGTTCGAGATCGCGGTGATCCCGCGCGGCGTGCGCTTCTCGGTCGCGCTGCCGGACGGGCACGCGCGCGGCTATCTCTGCGAGAACTTCGGCGCGCTGCTGCGGCTGCCGGATCTCGGGCCGATCGGCTCGAACGGGCTTGCGAATCCGCGCGATTTCCTGACGCCGAACGCGTCGTACGAAGACCGCGAAGGCGCGTTCGAGCTCGTCGCGAAGCTAAACGGCCGGCTCTGGCGCGCGGACATCGATCATTCGCCGTTCGACGTCGTCGCGTGGCACGGCAACTACGCGCCGTACAAGTACGATCTGCGTCATTTCAACACGATCGGCTCGATCAGCTACGACCATCCGGATCCGTCGATCTTCCTCGTGCTGCAGTCGCAAAGCGATACGCCGGGCGTCGACGCGATCGACTTCGTGATCTTCCCGCCGCGCTGGCTCGCGGCCGAGGACACGTTCCGCCCGCCGTGGTTCCATCGCAACGTCGCGAGCGAGTTCATGGGCCTCGTGCACGGCGTCTACGACGCGAAGGCGGAAGGCTTCTTGCCGGGCGGCGCGAGCCTGCACAACTGCATGTCGGGCCACGGGCCGGATGCGGACACGTTCGAGAAGGCTTCGTCGATCGATACGTCGGGGCCGAGCAAGGTCGGCGACACGATGGCGTTCATGTTCGAGACCCGCGCGCTGATCCGTCCGACGCGCTTCGCGCTCGACACGGCGCAATTGCAGGCGAACTACTTCGAATGCTGGCAAGGCCTCGAAAAACACTTCAACCCGGAGCAACGATGAGCGCTATCCCCGACGCGCTGCGCGCGACCCTCGATCCTTCCCGCAAGAGCTGGCTCGACGCGGCGAACGACGCCGCGTGCGATTTCCCGATCCAGAACCTGCCGTTCGGCATCTTCGGCGATGCGCGCCATCCGGCGCGGCGTGCGGGCGTCGCGCTCGGCGATGCGATCGTCGATCTCGCCGAGCTCGCACGCGTGGGCCTGCTGACGGTGCAGGGCGGAGCGGCCGTGTTCGAGCGGCCATCGCTGAACGACTTCATCGCGCTCGGCCGCGACGCGTGGCGCAGCGTGCGCATCCAGTTGAGCGCGCTCTTCGAGCGCGGCGATGCGCGGTTGCGCGACGACGCCGTGCTGCGCGCGCGCGTGCTCGTCGCGCAGCGCGACGCGACGCTGCATCTGCCCATCGACATTCCCGGCTACACCGATTTCTACTCGTCGAAGGAGCACGCGACGAACGTCGGCTCGATGTTTCGCGATCCGAAGAATGCGCTGTTGCCGAACTGGTCCGAGATGCCGATCGGCTACAACGGCCGCGCGTCGTCGGTCGTCGTGAGCGGTACGCCGGTGCGCCGGCCGAATGGGCAACTGAAGCTGCCGGACGGCGATCGCCCGGTGTTCGGCGCGTGCCGCAAGCTCGACATCGAGCTGGAGACGGGCTTCGTCGTCGGCCGCGGCAATGCGCTCGGCGAGCCGATCGCGTGCGAGGACGCGGAGTCGCACATCTTCGGAATGGTGCTCCTGAATGACTGGAGCGCGCGCGACATCCAGCAATGGGAATACGTGCCGCTCGGGCCGTTCAACGCGAAGACGTTCGCGACGTCGATCTCGCCGTGGATCGTCACGCTCGACGCGCTCGAACCGTTCCGCACCGAGCAGCCGAAGCAGGAGCCGGAGCCGCTCGCGTATCTGCGCCATGGCGGCAAGCACGCGTTCGACGTCGAACTCGAAGTGCGCCTGAAGCCGGACGGCGCGGCGGACGCGACGGCGATCTCGCGCACGAACTTCAAATACATGTACTGGACGATGGCGCAGCAGCTCGCGCATCACACGGTGTCGGGGTGCAACACGCGGGTCGGCGATCTGATGGGCTCGGGCACGATCAGCGGGCCGACGCGGGATTCGTTCGGCAGCCTGCTCGAGCTGACGTGGAACGGCAAGGAGCCGATCGCGCTCGCGAGCGGCGGCACGCGCGCGTTCATCGAAGACGGTGACGAGCTGACGCTTGCCGGCTGGTGCGACGGCGATGGGTATCGCGTCGGCTTCGGCGCGTGCGTCGGGAAGATCCTGCCGGCGTTGAAGGGATGATGCGGTAGAGAAGGGCGATTCCCGCGCCGCTCGGCGATCGATGCCGAGCGGCGGGCGGTGCGGGTGGTCGAATCGGGCGCTTGCGGCTTCGATGCCGCAGGCGCCTTTGTCGTTTCGGCGCGTCGGCGCGCTTTTGGCGCGGGGCAGTCGAGTCGCGACGGGTTTGCGCTATCCTATTGCCGCGTCTCGCGTCTCGCGTCTCGCGTCTCGCGTCTCGCGTCTCGCGTCCCGCGTCCCGCGTCCCGCGTCTCGCGTCTCGCGTCTCGCGTCCCGCGTCCCGCGTCCCGCGTCCCGCGTCCCAAGTCCCAAGTCCGGAACCGGGAGTACGAAGTCCGGCGTCACGCACGCTTTCGCGCAATCCCGCGCGACGCATGCCCTCGCGCTCCTCGCGCACCGGCGATTCGACCGAGGCGCAATCACTTTTTCGCGTCAGCGCTCCAGCCGGGCCGCGTGCATCGGCAACGCCCGCCGCTCCCACAGTGCGGCGACGAGGAACGCGAGCGCCGATGCGATCAGCACGCCGATCAGCGCATCGCCGCCCAACTGCTTCATCAGCGCGCCCGCGACGAGCGGCCCGCCGAAGCTCGCCGCGCTCCACGACGCCGACACGAGCGCGCTCGCCGTCACGAGCGCCGAGCCGCGAAAGCGCTGCCCGCATGCAACGAGCGACAGCGTGTAGACGCTGCCCGCCGCCGCGCCGAGCACGAAGAGGAGCGGCCAGCAGAGCCACGGCGTCGCGACGACGGCGGGCAAGAGCGGCAGCAGCGCGAGCACGACGCAGCCCGCGCCGATGTGCACGCGCTCGCGGCCGAGCTTGTCGGCGAGCCAGCCGATCGGGAATTGCATCGCGGTGTCGCCGAACAGCAGGATCGCCGCGAGCAGCACGGCCGTATCGCTCGCGACGCCGCGCTCCATCGCGAAGAGCGGCAACAGCGACAGCGCGAGCGTGTCGAACAGCGCGAAGAACGCGGTGCCGACGATGAGCGCGGGCATCTTCGGCATCACGCGCGTCCAGCGATCGTGCGCTTCGTGATGCGGCTCGTCGCCGACGGGCGTCTTCCGGATCGACGCGAGCGACGGCAGCGCGAGCAGGAAGAGCGCGCCGCTCAGCGCGAAGCGCGCGTTCGTCATCCCGGCGATCTGGCTGACGAGCACGGGGCCCGCCATCTGGAACAGCGTGAAGTGGGTCGCGTAGATCGCGACGACGCGGCCGCGCGTCGCGTCGTCGGCGAGCTGGTTGACCCACGCCTCGCCGATCGTGAAGAGCAGCATCAGCGCCGCGCCGCAGACGACGCGCAGCACGCCCCAGACGACGAGGCTCGACGTGAACTGCATCAGTGCGGTCGCCGCGGCGAGCACGAGCACCGATGCGACGATGACCTGCCGCGCGCCGAGACGCTTCGTGATCGCCGACACGAACGGCACGACGACGAGGCCGCCGCCCGCCTGCGCGGCGGTCAGCATGCCGACGATGTCGGTGCCGTGGCCCGCTTCGGTGAGCGCGAGCGCGGTGAGGGGGAGCGTGGCGCCCGTGCCCAGGCCGACCACGGCGACGCTGAGAATGAGCGCGAGGAAATCGCGGGTGAGGATCGTCTTCATAACGGCCGTGATGCTACACCGGCGGGCGGAATCGCTCCATCGCGACGCGTGTCGCGCGGTCCCGCGGAGTCGACGCGTCGGTCGGGCATGCGCGAGGACGGCGCGTGCGCTGCAGGAACGGCGGCGTCCGGCGCGCGCGGCGAACGAAACGTCGCCGCCGGCGTTACGCGCATTCGGCGGGCCCCGCGATCGCGCGCCGTTCAAGCGACGCCGACCACAACGTCAGCGCGAGCGCCGCCGCCGCGAGCGCGGCGCCCGCCCATGGCAGCTTCGCGAGCGGCACGCCCGCGTGGATCGCGGCGCCGCCCAACCAGGCGCCGAGCGCGTTGCCGAGATTGAACGCGCCCTGGTTGAGCGTCGACGCGAGATTCGGCGCGTGGCTCGCGCGATCGACGATCAGGATCTGCAGCGGCGGCACGATCGCGAACGCGAGCACGCCCCATACGAAGATCGTCGCGAGCGCAGGCAACGGCGCGTGCATCGTGCCCGCGAACGCGGCGAGCACGACGCCGATCGCGGCGAGCGTCGCAACGAGCGACGGCATCCGCCGCCAGTCGGCGAGCTTGCCGCCCACCGTGCCGCCGACCGTCAGGCCGAGGCCGAAGAGCAGCAGCACGAGCGTGACGTCGTGAGGCGTGAAGCGCGTCACGTCTTCGAGGATCGGCGTGATGTACGTGAACACGGTGAAGAGGCTCGCCGACGCGAGCACGCTGATGCCGAGCACCATCAGCACCTGTGGATTGCGCAGCACGCTGAACTCGCGCGCGATGCCCGCCGCGGGCATCTCGAGGCGCTTCGGCACGCAGACGGCGAGCGCCGCCGCCGCGAGCGCGCCGATGCCGGTGACGGCCCAGAACGTCGCGCGCCAGCCGAACGCCTGCCCGAGCGCGGTGCCGAGCGGCACGCCGAGCACGTTCGCGAGCGTGAGGCCCGTGAACATCAGCGCGATCGCCTGCGCGCGCTTGTTCGGCGCGACGAGGCTGCTCGCGACGACCGAGCCGATCCCGAAGAACGCGCCGTGGCAGAACGCGGTGACGACGCGCGCGATCATCAGCGACGCGTAGCCGGGTGCGACCGCGCAAAAGAGATTGCCGACGATGAACACGCCGATGAGCGCGAGGAGCGCCGCCTTGCGCGGCATCTTCGCGGTGACGACGGCGAGGATCGGCGCGCCGATCGTGACACCGAGCGCATAGCCGGACACGAGCATGCCCGCCGCCGGAATCGACACGCCGAGATCGCGCGCGACGTTCGGCAGGAGGCCCATGATGACGAACTCGGTGGTACCGATACCAAATGCGGCAACGGCAAGGGCGAACAGGGGCAGTGGCATCGGGGGCTCGCGGGAGGGCCGCCGCCTCCGGCGCCGCGGGATGCGGCGCGCTGATGGAAGCGCACGGGACAGCCGCGATTTTATCTCAGGGAAAACCCCCGTGTTCGGGGCCTGATCAGGTGTTGCGCGCGGGCATCGGCGCGGCGTCCCACGCGTTTTCGTACAGGCATTCGTCGAGCGGTATCCGCGCGGCCCAGCGTTCCTCTTCGAGCATCGGCTTTGCGTAGAACGCGTCGACGTGGCCGAGGCACAGCACGGCGATCGGCTTCGCGCCGTCGGGCATCGCGAGCAGCCGGCGGAGCGCGCCGACGTCGAAGAGCGACACCCAGCCCATCCCGAGCCCTTCGGCGCGAGCGGCGAGCCACATGTTCTGGATCGCGCACGCGGCCGACGCGAGGTCCATCTCCGGCAGCGTGCGGCGGCCGAAGACGTGCCGCTCGCGTCCGTCGGCGAGCGCGACGACGAGGAGCTCGCCGCATTCGCGCACGCCTTCGACCTTCAGCCGCATGAATTCATCGTGGCGCTCGCCGAGCGCATCGGCGGTCGCGCGGCGCTCCGCGTCGACGAGCCCGTGGATGCGTTCGCGCAGCGCGGGATCGGTCACGCGGATGAAGCGCCACGGCTGCATGAAGCCGACGCTCGGCGCGTGATGCGCGGCGCGCAGCAGGCGGGCGAGCACGGCGGGATCGACCGGGGCGGACGTGAAATGGCGCATGTCGCGCCGCTCGAAGATCGCCCGATAGACGGCGGCGATCGCGGGTTCGTCGAAACGCATGATGGACTGGCAAGGCGGGTGGAGGCGAATCGCCGCAACGATAGCAGACTCGCGCGACGCGCCAATAAGGGGTTCAGCCGACTTGATGAGGCTCGGCTGCGCTCGTCGTCACCCCTGCCGTGCAGCGTCGACAACGTTCTGCGGCGCGCCGTCCTGCCACGCGCGGATGTTCGACAGCGTCGTATGCGCGATTTCCGCGAGGGCCTCGCGCGTGAAGAATGCCTGGTGCGACGTGACGATCACGTTCGGGAACGTCAGCAGCCGCGCGAGCACGTCGTCCTGCAGCGGGCGGTCGGAATGGTCTTCGAAGAAGAGTCCGCTTTCCTCCTCGTAGACGTCGAGCCCGAGGTGCCCGAGCTGGCCCGTCTTCAGCGCGTCGATCAGCGCCTGCGTGTCGACGAGTCCGCCGCGGCTCGTGTTGATCAGCATCGCGCCCGGCTTCATCCGCGCGAGCGCGTCGGCGTCGATCATATGATGGGTGGCCGGCATCAGCGGGCAGTGCAGGCTCACGATGTCCGATTCCGCGAGCAGCTCGTCGAGCGTCACGTAGCGCACGCCGAGCGCGATCAGCGCATCGTCGTGCGGCGGCAGCGAATGTGCGAGCACGCGCATCCCGAAGCCCGCCATGATCCGCGCGAACACGCTGCCGATGAGGCCCGTACCGACCACGCCGACCGTCTTGCCGAACAGATCGAAGCCGAGCAGCCCGTTCAGCGAGAAATCGCCTTCGCGGGTGCGCGCGACGGCGCGCGGCAGGCGTCGGTTGAGCGCGAGGATCAGCGCGACTGCGTGCTCGGCGACCGCGTGCGGCGAGTACGCGGGCACGCGCACGACGGTGAGCCCGAGCCGGGCGGCCGCCGCGAGGTCGACGTGGTTGAAGCCCGCCGAGCGCAGCGCGACGACGCGCGTGCCGCCCGCGGCGAGCGCCGCGAGCACGGTCGCGTCGAGCGTGTCGTTGACGAACGGACACACGACCTCGTAGCCGCGCGCGAGGACCGCCGTCTCCGCATCGAGATGGGAAGGCTGGAAATGCAGCCGGTAGCCGAACGATTGATTGGCGGCGTCGAACGAGTCGTGGTCGTACTGCCGGCTGCTGAAAAGAATGATGCGCACGCTTTGCCTCCGGTAAAGGTGCGCATCAGTTTACTTCAGTCGGGCGTCACTGGAGCCCGGCGACGACATCGGGACGCTTGGCCGTGCCGGCCTCGCGCATGAAGTAGTGGCCGTTCGTCTCGGTCTTCTGGCCGCCGAGGTGGTACAGCGCGTGCTCGACGAAGCTGCGGGTGCGCGCCGGCAGGAACTGGCGGTTCGGATAGACGATCGACAACTGCGTGTCGGGATCGTCGATCCGGTAGTCGCCGAGGATCCGCACGAGCTCGCCGCTTTCGAGCGCGTCGGCGATGTAGCTTTCCGGCAGCACCGAGATGCCGGTGCCGGCGAGCGTCGCCGCGCGCACCATCGACGCGCTGTTGACCGTGTAGACGGGCTGCAGCGACACGACGTGCGTGAAGTGGTCCGGATCGACGAAGCGCCAGGTCGACGAGTGCTGGTCGGCCGGCAGCGCGATGCACGAATGGCGGACGAGATCGTCGGGACGATGCGGCGCGCCGTGCCGTTCGATGTACGAAGGCGCGGCGCACAGCGCGAGCGTGTTCGGCACCAGCGGATGGCCGATCAGCGCCGGATTGCCGTCGAGACGGCCGCCCGTGACGAGGCCCGCGTCATAGCCGGCTTCGATCACGTCGAGCGGACCCTCGGTCAGCGTCAGCTGCACGCGCACCTTCGGGTACTGACGACGGTAGCTGTCGACGAGGGGAGTGACCCGGCCGGGCGACAGCAACCCGGACACGGCGACGCGCAGTGTGCCGACGGGCTCGTGAACCGCCCGCTCGACGGACGCCTCGAGCTGATCGAACTCCTCGAGCAGCGCCCGACAGCCGTCGAGATAGCGGATGCCCGCTTCCGTTAGCGACAGATTGCGCGTCGTGCGATGGATGAGACGCGTGTTCAGATGTGTTTCGAGCATCGCGATCGAACGCGTGACGAGCGCATTCGATACGCCGAGCTTGCGCGCCGCCCGCCGGAAGCTCTGCAGTTCTGCAACACATACGAAAACACGCATGGTCTGGATTTGGTTCATAGCTTTCGTTGGCCCATTAAATGATTATGTTGTGTTTTACACCTTCGATCGTGGCGAGCCGCAGGCTGTCGGATCAGCACAGGGCTTGTCTTAAATGTCAAATCATCGAAGGCTGGGCAAATTGTTCAATAAGCTGACTGCATCAGTCAACTAAATAATTATTTCATCCCGAATGTAATAAATCGGCTGGCGGCGTCGTCGAACCTGATTTATGGGGCGTGAACCGATTCCGAGAATTGCGCGGGCGATATTCGAAGATTGCGATGGTTTTAATCCTGGCGAGGCCGCCGCTCGGAGCGGCTGACGCGGTACCGTTTCCAATCCGGGACTCCGCTGGTTCGCAGTGCGGAGCGCCGCGCGCAGGATGCCGACGGTGTATTTTTTTGGCGATTTTTGTTCGTGAATTGCAATGCCGTCACCAGTTCTTTTCCGGTGCGGAACAAATAAATTTGCTGCATTGCATCGAATGGCTAATGCAAGCTTTTTCGGGAAATTTGACGATTCGGGTTGCAAAGAATGATTTTTCGATTTAGCAGGGGGGAGTTTTGATGCCGATTTGGCCTATTCGAGCGGGAGCGGCGGGATTTTTCCGAGGCTGTCACGCGAAAAAAGCACGGACGGTCGGATGAATGCCGGGCGGGCGGTGGGCGTCAAGCCCGGATTCGTCGCAGGAGGTGGCCTGTCGAAGTTGACAGGCCGGGTGCTCGCCTCGCCGCGCCTCGCCGCGTGGCGGTCCGGCGATCGGGCGGTCCGGCGATCGGGCGATCGGGCGCGACGTTCGGCCGCCCGCCGGCGGCGGTGCCGAGCAGTGGGGCCGCGTCGTTGCGCCGCTTGGCTGCCGCGTATGCGTCCGAAGCTCGCGTCGATCAAAACACTTGCGCATTGCAACGGTTCGCGGAATGATCGATCGATTACCGCATTCTCAACCCGTTGTTCCGCCTAGCCCATGTCCACGACCGATCACTCGCCGATTCCCTGTCCCGTCGTCGTTCCGCTCGACGCGATCCTGCCCGAAGAACCGCTCCTCATGATGGGCGCCGGCCCCGTGCCGATCCCGGCCGCGGTCGCGAAGGCGAACACGATCGTGATCAACCACCTGGGCGCGACGATGGCGAAGATCATCGAGCAGGTGAAGGAAATGGGGCGCTACGTGTTCCAGACGCGCACGAAGTGGGTGTTGGGCGTCGCGGGCCCCGGCTCCGCCGCGATGGAGATGGCGATCTCGAATCTCGCGTGGCGCGGCGCCAAGGTGCTGTCGATCAAGAACGGCTTTTTCAGCGCGCGGATGGCCGAGATGGCGATGCGCGTCGGCGCGGACGTCGCGACGATCGACGTGCCCGACCGCTCGGTCGCGAGCCTCGGCGAAATCGCCGACGCGATTGCGCGCGAGCGCCCGGAGATCGTCACGATCGTCCACGGCGAGACGTCGAACACCGTCTGGAACCGCCATCTGAAGGAAATCGCGGCGATCGCCAAGACGGCGGGCGCGCTCGTCGTCGTCGACGCGGTCTGCACGCTGTCGACGATGCCGCTCGACATGGACGCGTGGGGCATCGACGCCGTGATCACGGGCGGGCAGAAGGGGCTGTCGTCGATTCCGGGCGTGTCGCTGATCGCGTTCTCCGACGCCGCGTGGGAGCGGATGAAGAGCCGCCCCGAGCCGAACACGCACTGGTGCCTCGACATGGCGCTCGCCGAGCACTTCTGGCACAACGCCGGCTACCACTACACGGCGCCCGTGTCCGGCGTGCTCGCGCTGCACGAGGCGCTGCGGCTCGTCTGCGCGGAGACGCTCGAGAACCGCTACGCGCGCCATCTGCGCTGCTCGCTCGCGCTGCAGGCGGGGGTCACGGGGATGGGGCTCGAGTTCTACGCGCCCCAGTCGTGCCGGCTGAACTCGGTCGTCGGCATCGCGGTGCCGGAAGGTCTCACGCCGGGGCTCATCTGCGGGCACATCTCGAAGCAGTATCAGGTCGAGATCTCGGGCTCGTTCGGCCTGCCGATCGTGCGGATCGGCCAGATGGGCGAGCAGTGCCGCGAGCACAACCTGTTCCGCACGCTGCACGCGTTCGGCCGCACGATGGTCGATCTGAAGGTGCCCGTCGATCTGCCGGCGGGCGTCGCGGCGCTCGAGCAGGCGCTGTCGGGGCGCGGCGAGTGACGTAAGCGGAAATGCGCGGGCCGCCTAGGCGGCCTGCATCGCTCGCCGGTATGCGCCCGGCGTCGCGCCTTGCGTGTCGCGGAAGCGGTGGCTGAGGTGGGCGGCGTTCGCGTAGCCGCACTGCGCGGCGATCTGCGCGAGCGGCAGCGAAGTCGTGCGCAGCAGCGTGCGCGCTCGCGCGAGGCGCTGCTCCGCGATCCACGCGTGCGGCGCGCGGCCGAGCGATACGCGGAACATTCGCGAGAAGTGGTATTCGGACCGCTAGGCGGCTGCGCCGCTGCCGGACAGGCGCGCCTGCCGCTGATACAGCACCGTCGACAGCGCGACGCCCGCCGCCGCCGCGACGGCCGCGCACAGGAACACCTGCGGATAGCCGAACGCGCCGGCGACGTAGCCGGCGAGCGGCCCCGTGATGCCGAGCGACAGATCGAGGAACACCGAATATGCGGATAGCGCCGCGCCGCGGCTCGCGGGCGGCACGAGCGCGACCGCCTCGACGCCGAGCGCGGGGAAGATCAGCGCGAAGCCGAAGCCCGTCAGCGCCGCGCCCACGAGCGCGACGTGCGGCACGGGCGCGAGCCACAGCATCAGGAGGCCCGCGCATTCGAACGCGAACGACACGATCGCGACGCGGAATCCGCCGTGCGTCTTGATCATGTTCGCGAACAACAGGCGCGCGCCGATGAAGAGCGTGCCGAACACGGTCAGCGACAGCGCCGCGTTCGGCCAGTGGCGTTCGGCGTAGTAGAGCGTGATGAAGGTCGCGATCGAGCCGAAGCCGGCCGAGCCGAGCGCAAGGCCGAGGCCGTGCGGCAGCACGCGGGTGAGCACGCTTGCATACGACATCCGTTCGCCGTGCACGAGCGGCACGGGCGCGATCAGCCGCGCGAGATAGTAGCCGCCGCCGGCGAGCGCGATCACGAGCACGCCGAGCACGGCGGGAATCAGCGCATGCGAGATCGCGACGCCGACGGGCGCGCCGATCGCGAGCGCGCCGTACGTCGCGATGCCGTTCCACGAGATCACGCGTGCGTTGTGCGCGGTGCCGACGCGGCCGATCCCCCACAGGATCGCGCCCGTGCCGACGAGGCTCTCGCCGACGCCGAGCACGAGCCGGCTCGCAACGAGCAGCACGATGCTCGCGGCCGGCCAGCGCGCGAACGCGAACGCCGAAAGCAGCAGCGCGCCGCTCGCGCCGCACGCGGCGAGCCCGCGCAGCACGGTGCGCTTCGGGCCGAGCGTGTCCGCGCAGCGACCGGCGAGCGGCCGCGACGCGAGCGTCGCGAAATACTGCACGCTGATCGCCGCGCCCGCGACGATCGCGGAAAAGCCGAGCTCGTCATGCACGAAGCCCGGCAGCACCGCGAGCGGCAGTCCGATGGTCAGGTAGCAGACGAACGTGAACGATACGACGGAGACGATCTGCAGCGTCGTGACGGACGCGCTGCGCGGGGAAGGGGCGGAATCGGCGGGCATTGGGGGACGGAACGAAGATGCGCATCCATTTGATGCGAAAGCCGAATTTTTACATGGAACCGGTTTTCTTGCAGGTACTGCTTAGTTAAGCGGTGCGCAAAGCGGCATATCGTCGCGGCGATATAAACCGCATGCGCGGTCGGCTATGGGTTCCGGAATTTGACGGTGATAGCGTGCGAATTGTGACGACGACGGCCGCGGCGGCCGTCTGCGCGCCGGTTCGGCGCTGCGCGCGCCGCCATCGTCCCAGCATGTCCCCATTTTCGAGAACGACGCAACATGAGTGAGCCGATCCGTTTCTATCATCGCCAGGCGATCCGCGAAGTCGGCGGCGCGAACGTCACTCGCACGGTGCTCCAGTATCTGCGCGAGGACGCGCATTGCACCGGTACGAAGGAAGGCTGCGCGGAAGGCGACTGCGGCGCTTGCACGGTCGTCGTCGGCGAACTGAACGACGCGGGTGGCGTCGATTTCAAGGCGGTCAACGCGTGCATCCAGTTCTTGCCGACGCTCGACGGCCGCGCGCTTTTCACGGTCGAGGACCTGCGCCAGCCGGACGGCACGCTGCATCCGGCGCAGGACGCGCTCGTCGAATGCCACGGCTCGCAGTGCGGCTTCTGCACGCCGGGCTTCGCGATGTCGATGTGGGCGCTGTACGAGAAGCACGGGCACGACGCGCCGTGCGCCGACCGGACGACGCCGCCGCGCGCCGAGATCGCCGACGCGCTGACGGGCAACCTGTGCCGCTGCACCGGCTACCGGCCGATCGTCGACGCGGCGGTGCGGATGCTCGACGCGCCGCCGCCGAAGGCTCCCGTCGACGTCGCCGCGCTCGCGCGCACGCTCGCGTCGCTGCGCCGCGACGACACGTTTCACTACGAGCACGCGGGCCGCTCGTTCGACGCGCCGCGCACGCTCGACGCGCTTGCGCGGCTGAAGGCCGACAAGCCGTCGGCGCGCGTGCTCGCGGGCAGCACCGACGTCGGCCTGTGGGTGACGAAGCAGCTCCGGGATTTGGGCGACGTGCTCTACGTCGGCCAGGTGGCCGAGTTGCGCCGGATCGCCGAGGACGACGACTGGATCGAGATCGGCGCGGGCGCGACGGTCGAGGCCGCGTATGCGGGGCTCGCCGCGCACTATCCGGAGCTGACCGAGATGTGGAAGCGCTTCGCGTCGCTGCCGATCCGCAACGCGGGGACGATGGGCGGCAACGTCGCGAACGGCTCGCCGATCGGCGATTCGATGCCCGGCCTCATCGCGCTCGGCGCGCGCGTCGTGCTGCGCGGCGGCGACGCGACGCGCGAGCTGCCGCTCGAGGATCTGTATCTCGGCTATCAGAAGAAGGACATGGCCGAGCACGAGCTCGTCGTTGCATTGAAGGTGCCGAAGCGCGCCGGTGCGCGCGCGAACCTGCGATTCCGCACGTACAAGCTGTCGAAGCGCTTCGACTCCGACATCTCGGCCGTCTGCGCGGCATTTGCGTGCGTCGTGGACGGCGAGTCGATCCGCGCGCCGCGCATCGCGTTCGGCGGGATGGCCGCGACGCCGAAGCGCGCGCCGCACGCGGAGGCCGTGCTTGCCGACGCCGTCTGGGACGAAGCCGCCGCGCTCGCGGCAATGCGCGCGCTCGAGAACGACTACGCGCCGCTCACCGACATGCGCGCGTCGAGCGCGTACCGGATCGAGACCGCGAAGAACCTGTTGTACCGCTTCTGGCTGGAGACCCGCCCGCACGATCCGCTGCCCGCCGCGGCAGTGAACGTGCGCGAAGTCGCCGCCGAGCGGGCCGCCTCCTGACCGATCGACGCGAAGCGGAGCATCGCATCATGAATCAGCAAGCCGAACCTTTCCTGAGCATCGCCGCCGACGCCGAGCGCGACGCGTTCAAGCAAGTCCGCGTGTCGCGTCCGCACGAATCCGCGCATCTGCACGTGAGCGGGCGCGCGACCTACACCGACGACATTCCGCTCGTCGCGGGCACGCTGCACGCGGCGCTCGGCCTCTCCGCGAAGCCGCACGCGAAGATCGTGTCGATGCGGCTCGACGCGGTGCGCGCGGCGGCGGGCGTCGTCGCCGTGCTGACCGCCGCCGACATTCCGGGCGTCAACGATTGCGGGCCGATCGTTCACGACGATCCGGTGCTTGCCGACGGCGTCGTCCAGTACGTCGGGCAGCCGATGTTCGTCGTCGTCGCGACGTCGCACGACGCGGCGCGCGCGGCCGCACGCCGCGCGCAGATCGAATACGACGCGCTGCCGGCGGTCCTGAGCGCGCAGGCCGCGCGCGCGGCCGGCTCGTACGTGATCCCGCCGATGAAGCTCGCGCGCGGCGACGCGGCCGCGCAGATCGCGCGCGCCGCGCATCGCTGCGCGGGCGAGCTGACGTTGGGCGGCCAGGAGCAGTTCTATCTCGAAGGGCAGATCGCTTACGCGGTGCCGAAGGAAGACGGCGCGATGCACGTCTACAGCTCGACGCAGCACCCGAGCGAGATGCAGCATCTCGTCGCGCGCGTGCTCGGGCTCGCGTCGCATGACGTGCTCGTCGAATGCCGGCGGATGGGCGGCGGCTTCGGCGGCAAGGAATCGCAATCGGGCCTGTTCGCGTGCTGCGCGGCGCTCGCCGCGTGGAAGCTGCAATGCCCGGTGAAGCTGCGTCCCGATCGCGACGACGACATGATGATCACCGGCAAGCGGCACGACTTCCATTACCGCTACGACGTCGGCTTCGACGACGCGGGCGTGATCGAAGGCGTCTCGGTCGACATGACGTCGCGCTGCGGCTTCTCCGCCGATCTGTCGGGGCCCGTGATGACGCGCGCGGTGTGCCATTTCGACAACGCGTACTGGCTGCCCGACGTGTCGATCGTCGGTCGCTGCGGAAAGACGAACACGCAGTCGAACACCGCGTTCCGCGGCTTCGGCGGCCCGCAGGGCGCGTTCGCGATCGAGTACATCATCGACAGCGTCGCGCGCTCGCTCGGCCGCGATCCGCTCGACGTGCGCCGCGCGAATCTGTACGGCAAGACGGAGCGCAACGTGACGCCGTACGGGCAGACGGTCGAGGACAACGTGCTGCACGAGCTGATCGCCGAGCTCGAGGCGACGAGCGAATACCGCGCGCGCCGCGCGGCGACGCGCGCGTTCAACGCGTCGAGCCCGGTGCTGAAGAAGGGCATCGCGCTCACGCCGGTGAAGTTCGGCATCGCGTTCAACGTCACGCATTTCAATCAGGCGGGCGCGCTCGTCCACATCTATACCGACGGCTCGATCCTCGTGAACCACGGCGGCACCGAGATGGGCCAGGGGCTCAACACGAAGGTCGCGCAGGTCGTCGCGCACGAGCTCGGCGTCGGCTTCGGGCGAATCCGCGCGACGGCGACCGACACGAGCAAGGTCGCGAACACGTCGGCGACCGCGGCGTCGACGGGCTCCGATCTGAACGGCAAGGCCGCGCAGGACGCCGCGCGGCAGTTGCGCGAGCGGCTCGCCG
Source organism: Burkholderia sp. ABCPW 14 (assembly GCF_001523835.1). Taxonomy (NCBI): domain Bacteria; kingdom Pseudomonadati; phylum Pseudomonadota; class Betaproteobacteria; order Burkholderiales; family Burkholderiaceae; genus Burkholderia; species Burkholderia sp. ABCPW 14. The sequence continues at coordinate 76,653 of NZ_LOVS01000055.1, forward strand.
CGTTCGCGGCCGAGCGCTTCGGCAACGGTGCGGCGAGCGCGGCCGACGTGCGCTTCGCGCACGACGAAGTGCGCGTCGGCGACGCCGTCGTGCCGTTTGCGGAAGTCGTCGCGCACGCGTATCGCGCGCGCGTGCAGCTATGGTCGGACGGCTTCTACGCGACGCCGAAGCTGCACTGGGATCAGGCGACGCTGCGCGGGCGGCCGTTCTTCTACTACGCGTATGGCGCGGCGGTGTCGGAAGTCGTCGTCGACACGCTGACGGGCGAGATGCGCGTGCTGCGCGCCGATGCGCTGCACGATGTCGGCGCGTCGCTGAATCCGGCGATCGACATCGGGCAGGTCGAGGGCGCGTTCATCCAGGGGATGGGCTGGCTGACGACCGAAGAGCTGTGGTGGAACGACGGCGGCGAGCTGATGACGCACGCGCCGTCGACGTACAAGATCCCGACCGTCAACGACTGCCCGCCGGATTTCCGCGTGAAGCTGTTCGACAACCGTAATGCGGAGGACAGCATTCATCGGTCGAAGGCGGTCGGCGAGCCGCCGTTGTTGCTGCCGTTCTCGGTGTTCTTCGCGATCCGCGACGCGATTGCGGCGGTCGGCGATCATGCGATCGATCCGCCGCTCGCCGCGCCCGCGACGGGCGAGTCGATTTTGCGCGCGGTGCGGGCGGTGCGGGCGGGGGCGTGATGCGGGGCGGTTGCGCCGATGCGTGAATGCGCGATGGTCGGTTGCGCGATGAAGCGGCGCAATGGCGAGCGGCGAGCCGCGAGCCGCCTCGAAGCTAACCAATCCGTACAAACCTGCGCTTCTCAACGGAGCCGGTTTCCGCGAAGATGATCGGCGCTTCCTTCCCGACGACCGATCGAAAACGACGACAACGATGAGACATGCCCTGACGAAGCATCTCGGCGCCGCGCTGCTGAGCGCGGCCGCCGCGCTCGCGCAAGCGCACGCAACCGAGCTGCACGTGATGAATTCCGGCGGCTTCACGGCCGCGTACCAATTGCTCGCGCCGAAGTTCGAGGCGTCGACGGGCAACACGCTCGACATCGTGTATGGGCCGTCGATGGGCGCGACGCCCGAGGCGATCCCGAACCGGCTCGCGCGCGGCGAGCCGGCCGACGTCGTGATCATGGTCGGCTACGCGCTCGACGCGCTGATCCGCGAAGGCAAGGTCGATCCGGGCTCGCGCGTCGAGCTTGCCGATTCGCGGATCGGCGCGGTCGTGCGCGCGGGCGAGCCGGTGCCCGACATCGGCACGCCCGGCGCGCTGAAGGCCGCGCTGCTGCACGCGAAATCGGTCGCGTACTCGGACAGCGCGAGCGGCGTCTATATCCAGAACACGCTGTTCAAGCGGCTCGGCGTCGAAGTCGAGGTCAAGCCGAAGGCGACGATGGTGCCGCGCATTCCGGTCGCGTCGAAGGTCGCCGACGGCACGTATGCGCTCGGCTTCCAGCAGGTGAGCGAGTTGCTGCCGGTGCAGGGCGTGACGTTCGTCGGCAAGATTCCGGAGTCGCTGCAATCGGTCACGCGGTTTGCGGGCGGAATGCCGGCCGGCGCGAAGCATCCGCGCGAGGCGCGCGCGCTGCTCGATTATCTGGCGTCGCCCGCGTCGGCCGGCGACATCCGCAAGACGGGCCTCGATCCGATTCCGGCGCACTGACGCGTTGCGTTTGCGTCGTCGGTCGCGACGCTGCGCTTCGTGCGGCGGCGGGGGCATGCGCTGGCCGCAACGTGGGCGAGCCGAGCGCCGCAGGTCAAGTGCTGGCTGCTTCGGCCGACGACGCTCGTAAGATTCCTCGAGCCGGCTAGGGCCTGTTCACGCCATTAACGGGCGTGCGCTGCGAATCGCGAAACCGAGCCTCATGCGGCAGCGAGATCGTGCGCCGGCCGTGATATCGCGATAGGTACGAGCCGAGCGTCGCACGCTGCGAACGACCCTCGCAAACCCCGAAGGCACCCGGCCGCGCACTGCCCGAATGGACACGCGGCGCGCATCACGTACACTCCCGGGTCCGCGCGTCACGTGCCGCGCCTTAGCGAGGAAGACTCATGCAAGCGCATCAACCGTATTTCGACGAGATCGTTGCCGGCTGCGACGCGATCGGCGACTGGCTCTCGGGCGACGTGTCCGGGCCCGCCGCGCTCGACGCGCTGATGGCGCGCTTCGCGCCGCGCTTCACGATGATCGGTACCGACGGCAACGTCTACGATCACGCCGCCATGCATGCGCTGTTCGCGCGGCTCCACGGCCGCAAGCCTGGCTTGAAGATCACGTTCGCGGAGATGCGCGCGCTCGCTGCGGACTCGGCGCTCGGCGTCGTCAGCTACTGCGAGTATCAGACGGACGCGACGGGCACGCTGCCGGCGCGCCGCTCGACCGCTGTGTTCGAACGCGATCCGCAGACGGGCGCGGTGCGCTGGACGCATCTGCAGGAGACCTTCTGCGCGGCGTGAGCGCACGCTTGCCGAAGCGCAAACGTCCGTCGCGCTCCACATCCATCGGCCGCTCATGCCCGATCGGCATTGCACCGATCCCAGGCTTTGGCGTCAATCGGCCGTGCAAAGGTAGGATGATATGTTATATCATCGTTCCCTTCGTGTAGGTGAGCCGTAAGCCGTCGCGCTCATGCGACGGTGTCCGTCGTCGCCTGCGCACAGCCGCGCGTGCGCGACGCCGATGCAGGCGGGATCGCGGTTCCTGCCGACTGCACGACGTCCAGCCGCCCGCGCGATGCCAATCAAGGTTGCGGGAGTCGACGAGCAGTGAACACAGCGAAGCAGGCGGGACGCATTCGGGGCTGCGGGGCGCCGACGACAGCGGGGCGCGCGATGAGCGCATCGATATTTGCGACGGACGAGGCGATCCGCCGATGAGCCGGACCCGACATGCGCCGCTGCGCCGACGCGCGTTCGGCCGGATGCCCGCAACGACCGCCGCGCACGCTTCGCACGCCGCACATATCGCAAACGCCGCACGCGCGGCTTCCCTGCGTCCCGCCGAGCGCCGTACGACCGTCGAGCGCTGCGTGACGGCGCTCGCCTGCGCGATGACGGCGTCCGGCGCGCTCGCCGCGGATGCGGATTCCGTCGACCCCGCGCGCGATAGCCATCACGAATTGCCGACCGTGCATGTGACGAGCGACGCGCCGCACGCGCCGCCGCCGCTGTCCACGCCGCTCGCGGCCGGCTCGCGCCTCGGGCTCGCGAGCCTGGACACGCCCGCGAGCGTCGAGGTGATCACGTCCGAGCAGATCGCCGCGCGCGGCGACCGCACGATCGTCGACGCCGTCACGCGCGCGACGGGCTTCAGCACGGCCGCGGCGCCCGGCAATGGCGGCACCGCGCTCAGCGTGCGCGGCTTTGCCGGCCAAGAATCGGTGACGACGCTCGTCGACGGCGTGCGCCTCTATCCGGGCGCGGGCACGGTGACATTTCCGTTCTCGACGTGGTCGGCGGAGCGCATCGAGGTGCTGCGCGGCCCCGCGTCGGTGCTATATGGCGAAGGGGCGATCGGCGGCGTCGTCGACGTCGTGCCGAAGCGTCCGCGCCGCGAGCGGTCGACGACGCTGCAGGCGGGCATCGGCACGCAAGGCGAACAGCGCGTCGCGTTCGACACGACGGGCGCGCTCGGGCCGCATCTTTCCTATCGCTTCCATCTGAGCGACGAGCGCACGCGCGGCTTCGTCGACCGCGGCGACGCGCACGCAACGGCCGTCGGCGGCGCGCTGAAGCTCGATGTCGATCCGCGTCTTTCGATCACGCTCGATTACGACTACGGCCGCCAGAAGCCGGCGACCTATTTCGGCGTGCCGGTGACGAACGGCGTGCTCGATCCCGCGCTGCGCGAGCGCAACTACAACGTCGGCGACGCGACGATCGCCTATCACGATACGTGGACGCGGCTCGCCGCGACGTATCGCGTCGGCAACGGCGTGACGCTCGACGGCCAGCTCTACTATCTCGCGACGCGCCGCCACTGGCGCGACGCGGAATCGTACGCGCTCGACGCGGCGGCGCACACCGTGACGCGCAGCGACTATCTCGAGATCTTCCATCGCGAGCGGCAGTTCGGCGAGCGGCTCGCGGCGCGCATCGACTCGCGCGTGTTCGGCCGCGCGAACCGGCTCGTGATCGGCACCGAGTTCAACCAGATCGCGTTCGACGGCGCGAACAACGCGCCGTATCGCGGCGAGTCGACCGTCAATGCGTTCGGCTTCGATCCGGGCGCGTTCGCGAGCCCCGATCCGACGTCGCCGCGCTTTCGCACGCGCACGCGCCAGGCGGCGGTGTTCGTCGAGAACCGGCTCGAAGTGCTGCCGCGGCTCGCGTGGGTGAGCGGGCTGCGCTACGACTATCTTTCGTTTCATCGCGACGATCTGATCGCGGGCGACGCGTTCGACAAGACCTTCGCGCACACGGGCTGGCGCAGCGGGCTCGTCTACGAGATCACGCCGGCCTTCACCGCCTACGCGCAGTACACGACGGGCGCGGAGGGCGTCGGCTCGCTCGTCACGCTGTCGTCGTCGCAGGCGGACTACACGCTCGCGACGGGCCGCCAATGGGAAGCGGGCGTCAAGCATGAGATGTGGGAAGGCCGCGCGTACTGGACGCTCGCCGTCTACGACATCGTCAAGCGCGGCCTCGTCAGCACCGATCCGCTGAATCCGGCGCGCGCGCAGCAGGTCGGCCGTCAGTCGTCGCGCGGGATCGAGCTCGCGGGCGGCGTGCGGCTGCCCGGCGGCGTGACGATCGATGCGAACGCGGCGCTGCTGCGCGCGCGCTACGACGACTTCAGCCAGCGCGTCGGCGGTGCGGTCGAGCAACGCGCGGGCAACGTGCCGCACGACATCCCGCAGCAGACCGCGAACCTGTGGATCGGCTGGGCATTCGCGCCCGGCTGGCAGGCGCATGCGGGCATGCGCTACGTCGGACGCCGCTACGGCGACGACGCGAACCTCGTGCCGGTGCCGTCGTACACGGTGTTCGACGCGTCGCTCGCGTGGCAGGCGACGCGCGACGTCGAGATCGCGCTCTACGCGCGCAATCTCGCGAACCGCACGTATGCGGCGTCGACGTCGAACGGCGGCGCGCAATGGCTGCTCGGGCCGTCGCGTTCGGCCGAGCTCGTCGCGACGCTGCGCTTCTAGCGCGTCGCCGCATTCGCACGATCATCGAAAAGGCCCGCCCATGTCCGCGACACTCGACATCGAACACCTGTGCTGGTCGCCGGCGGGCGCGCCCGCCGTGTTGCGCGGTCTGTCGCTGACGGTGCGCGCGGGCGAGCTCGCGGGCCTCATCGGTCCGAACGGCAGCGGCAAGACGAGCGTGATGCGATGTGCGTTTCGCTTCGCGCGGCCGCAAGCGGGCGCGGTGACGCTCGACGCGCGGGACGTGTGGCGCGCGTCGCCGCGCTGGAGCGCGCAGCGGATCGCGGTGCTGCAGCAGGAGGCGCCCGACGATTTCGGTCTGACGGTCGAAGAAGTCGCGCGGATGGGCCGCACGCCGCACAAGCGCCTGTTCGATGCGGACACCGCGGACGACGCGCGCATCGTCGAGGCCGCGCTGCGCGACGTCGATCTGTGGACGCGGCGCGAGCGGCGCTTCGCGTCGCTGTCGGGCGGCGAGAAGCAACGCGCGCTGCTCGCGCGTGCGCTCGTCCAGCGGCCGGCGCTGCTGCTGCTCGACGAGCCGACGAATCACCTCGACGTGCGCCATCAGCTCGAATTGCTCGCGCGCGTGCGCGCGCTGCGCGTGACGACGCTTGCCACGATCCACGATCTGAACCTCGCCGCCGCGTACTGCGACCGGCTGCACGTGCTGGCCGACGGCCGCATCGTCGCGAGCGGCGCGCCCGCCGACGTGCTCACGCGCGCGCGCCTCGCCGACGTGTTCGGCGTTGATGCGATCGTCGACGCGCACCCGGTATCGGGACGGCCGCGCGTCACGCTGATCTATCCGGAGGATGCCGAACGATGTTGAAACGACGAACCGCCTTGCGCGCCGCGACGCTCGCGCGCGTCGTCTGCACGCTGTCGCTCGCGGCGGCGGCGATGAACGATGCCGTCGCGTATCCGGTGACGGTGCGCAGCTGCGATCGCGACGTCACGTTCGAGCGCGCGCCCGCGCGCGCGGTGAGCAACGACGTGAACCTGACCGAGATGATGGTCGCGCTCGGCCTCACGGACCGGATGGCGGGATACACCGGCATCGCCGGCTGGAAGACCGGCAACGCGCGGCTGCGCGCGGCGCTCGCGGGCGTGCCCGAGCTTGCGACGCACTATCCGTCGCTCGAAACGCTCGTCGACGCGCGCGCTGATTTCTATTTCGCCGGCTGGGGCTACGGAATGAACCCGGGCGGCCCCGTCACGCCCGCGTCGCTCGAACGCTTCGGCATCCGAACGTACGTGCTGACCGAATCGTGTTCGGTCGCGATGCGGCGCCCGCCCGCGTCGTTCGACGATGTCTATCGCGACTTGACGAACCTCGGCCGGATCTTCGGCGTCGACGCGCGCGCGGCGCAGGTCGTCGACGCGATGCGCGCGCGCATCGACACGGTGCGTCGCACGCTCGCGCGCGCGACGGTCGGAAAGACGCCGCCGCGCGTGTTCGTCTACGACAGCGGCACCGACAAGCCGCTGACGGCCGGCGCGCTCGCGATGCCGAACGCGCTGATCGCGGCGGCGGGCGGCCGCAACGTGATGGACGACGTGCCGCGCAGCTGGACGCAGGTCGGCTGGGAGAGCGTCGTCGCGCGCAATCCGCAGGCGATCGTGATCGTCGAGTATTCGGCGGTGACGGCCGAGCAGAAGAAGCAGTTCCTGCTGAGCCAGCCCGCGCTCGCGCAGGTCGATGCGATCCGTGCGCGCCGCTTCATCGTGATTCCGTACGATGCGGCGACGCCCGGCGTCGAGAACGCGGCGGCCGTCGAGACGATCGCGCGCGGCCTGCATCCGGACGCGTTCGCGAAGGCCGCGCGATGAGCGACGCGACGATCGTCGAAGCCTCGACCGTTGCGAACGGCCGGCGCTTGCGCGCGTGGCTCGTGTTGCCCGCGCTCGCGGCGCTCGTCGCGATCTCGGTCGTCGCCGCGACCGCGCTCGGCGCGACCCCGATCGCGCCCGCGCGCGTCGTCGCGATCGTCGCGGCGCACGTCGCCGACATGCTGCGCATCGACGCGCTCGCATTGCACCGCGCATCGATCGCCGAGGACAGCATCGTCTGGCAGATCCGGCTGCCGCGCGCGCTGCTCGCAGCGCTCGTCGGCGCGACGCTCGCGATGGTCGGCGTCGCGCTGCAGGCAGCGACCGCGAACCGGCTCGCCGATCCGCATCTGCTCGGCGTGAGCTCGGGCGCGATGCTCGGCGCGGTCGCGGCGACGCTCGGCTTCGGCGCCGCGTTCGGGCCGCTCACGCTGTCGTTCGCGGCGTTCGCGGGCGCGCTCGTCGCAACCGCGCTCGTGATCGCGCTCGCGTACCGGCGCGGCCGGCTCGAATCGGATCGATTGCTGCTCGCGGGCGTCGCGGTGTCGTTCGCGATGACGGCGGTCGCGAACCTGCTGCTGTATCTCGGCGATCCGCGCGCCGCTTCGTCGGTGCTGTTCTGGATGCTGGGCGGCGTCGGGCTCGCGCGCTGGGATCTGCTCGGCGTGCCCGCGTGCTGCGCGGCGCTCGCGGCGCTGCTGCTGGTTGCGCGTCGCCGCGAATTGAACGCGCTGATGTCGGGCGACGTCGCCGCGGTCTCGCTCGGCGTGCCCGTCGCGCGGATGCGCCGCGAAGTGTTCGTGATCGCATCGTTCGCGACGGGCGCGATGGTCGCGGTGAGCGGCGCGATCGGCTTCGTCGGGCTCGTGACGCCGCATCTGTGCCGGCGTCTCGTCGGCGCGGAGCACGGGCGGCTGTTGCCCGTCGCGGGGCTGAGCGGCGCGGCGCTGCTCGTCTGGGCCGACGTCGCCGCGCGCACGCTCGTCGCGCCCGAGGATCTGCCGATCGGGATCGTCACCGCGGCGCTCGGCGGCGCGTTCTTCATCGCGCTGATGCGGCGGCATTGAGCGGCGCTGCGCGCCGGCGACTCGGGCAGCGCGATCGACAGTGAGTGATACGGCCGTCGACGGGTATGCCGCGTGCGCGCGATCCGCGCATCGCAACGGTGCGATGCCGCCGCTCGTTTGAATTCCAGTAGTTCGATGCGTGCGTCGACGAACGAACGCAACGCGGCGTGCAGCCGGCAACCGCAACCGCAACCGCAACCGCAACCGCAACCGCAACCGCCTACTGCCTACCGCGGCCTTCCGCGCACCGTCAGCTGCGCCGACACATCGGCCATCAACGCGCTCAGCCAATCGACGTCGGTCGGCCGATCGGGTGCCGGATGCCGGAGCTGATAGCAGCGGATGCGCGGAAACGGCACGGGCGCCTCGGCGACGACGAGCGGCAGCAACCGCGCGTAGTGGATCGCGAAGCGGCGCGTCGTCGTGAAGATCAGATCCGATTGCAGCAGCACCTGCGGCACGAGCCCGAAGTACGGCAGCGTCGCGACGACGTGCCGCGCGATCCCCGCGCGCGCGAGGCCGATCTCGATCGCGTTGTGCCGTGCGCCGATGTACGGCGCGGGTGCGAGATGCGCGGCGTTCGCGTAGGCGTCGCGCGTGAGCGGCGCGTGCGCGAGCGGATGATCGCGCCGCATCAGGCAGACCACGGTGTCCGAGAACAGGTCCGCGCGCGCGAAGCGCGGGTCGGGCTTCGGCCAGTTGCCGATCACGAGATCGAGCGCGCCCGAATCGAGCGCGGCCGCGTGATCGAGCGACGGATTGAGCGAATCGATCTCGAGCCGCGCGTGCGGCGCCGCCGCGCGAAAGCGCGCGATCAGCGTCGGCATGAAGAAGTCGTTCAGATAATCGGGCGCGGCGATCCGGAACGTGCGGCGCGCGGTGTCGGGATCGAACGGCCCGTGCGGCGTCGCGACGAAGTCGACGTCGCGCAGCGCGCGCTCGGCGGCATCGAGGAGCGATGCGCCGTACTCGGTCGGCACCATGCCCGTCTTGCCGCGCACGAGGAGCGGGTCGCCGAGCGCGTCGCGCAGCTTGCGCAGCGCGGCGCTGATCGCGGGCTGGGTCTGGTTCAGGCGCAGCGCCGCTTGCGTCACGCTGCGCTCGACGAGCAGCGTGCGAAGCACGCGCACGAGCCGGATGTCGAGCGACGCGGTGCTGTCTTGATTCGATTGCATCTGCAGCGGGGAAGGCGGCGTCAGGCGCGGGCGCGGCGCATCGCGCGCCCGCGGCGCGCAAAGGCGGGCGATGTCATGCGAGTCCGGACGGCAGCGCGCTGATTCGCCTCACTTCGCTCGATTCGAGCCAGCTCGGCGTGCGCGCGCAATAAAGCACCATCGGCAGTGCGTCCTCGCCCCAGAAGAGCTGGTGGTTCAGCCAGAAGGTCGGCACGCCGAATACGCCGAGGGCGATCGCATCGTCGGTGTTGCGGCGTAGCTGCGAGACGGTTTCGTCCGACGTGAGCCGCTCGTCGTCGTGCGCGATGCCGACGCGGCCGCACAGTTCGGCGAAGTTGTCGGGCGCCGACGGATCGCGGCCCTCGCGCCAGACGAAGCGGAAGATCTCGTGAATCGCCTGGACGTCCGAGTCGAGCGCGATCGCGAGCAGCAGCAGGCGCGTCGAATCGAACGGATGCGCGGGCGGCATCTTGAACGGGATGCCGAGCTGCTCCGCGCGAAAGAGCGCGTGCCGATAGGTGAAGACGCGCTTCGTGGGCACGTCGGAGGCGGGGCGGTGGCCCCAGTGGCGATGCAGATCGGCGAGGGCCACCGGCGCGAGCGCGAACGCGATGCTGGGCCACTTGTCGTGCTGCTCCAGCAGCAGATACGAGAACGGCGACAGGAAGTCGTAGAACCATATCGGCTGGGAGGCGTCGAGGCCGACGGTCATGGAGTGTCTCCTGAGGAAAAGGACGCGACGCGCGGCCTCGTGATTGAATGTTACGCGGCGGCGCGGGCAAATGCAGCCGCCGCGACGGATTTTCGGCTCAAGCGTCGCCCGAGGTGGACGGGCCGGCGGGCAGCGCGTCGGCGGGTTTCGGCGTCGCGTGCGCATTCGCCGCGGCGGGCGACGACATATCGTGTTCGCGCGCGAGCAGCCGCTCGCGGACGAAGCCGATGTGCTCGCGCAGCACGTAGAACTGGCCCGCGTAGGCGAGCGGCATCTTCATCCGGTTGACCGATTCCTCGACGTCGTCGAGCTTGTCGAGCAGCACGACGCGCTCTTGCGCGGTGTGCTCGCCGAGCGCGCTGCGCTCGAGCGCGATGAGCGCGCCGTACCAGCGGTAGATCCGCGAGCGCACGCGCCAGCCGTACAGCGACGGCACGAGCCGCAGCCCCGGAATCAGCACGACGATGAGCGGCACGACGATGAAGAGCAGCCGGTCGACGAGGCTCGCGACCCAGAACGGCAGCTTCCGGTACAGGAACGTCTTGCCGGACTTGTAGTAGCGCGCGGCGTCGTCGGACAGCATGAAGCTGCTGTGCGTGACGGGCGACGGAAACTCGCCCGCGCGCTGCAGGATCGTCGCGCGGCCGTGCACTTCGCGCGCGGCCTCGACGAGGAGGTCGGACAGCGCGGGGTGCAGCGTGTCGCGCGCGATCAGCTCGACGGTCGGCGACAGCGTGTGGATGTCCGACGGCGGCAGGTTCGTGCCCGGATCGTAGACGCCCATCGGCAGCGTGATGTCGGTCAGGTACGGGAAGCGCCGCGTGTACGCCTCGGCTTGCGTAAACGAATAGAAATGCACGCCGGGCGAACGAAACAGCTTCGCCATCACGGGAATCTGCGTCGAGTCGCCGGACAGGAACGCGGCGTCGATCTTGCCTTCGATGAGCGCGCGCGCCGCGTCTTCGCCGGAGAGCGGCAGCAGCCCGGTCGCGCCGCCCGGCGCGATGCCGTTCATCTTGAGGAGCGCGAGGCCGAGTTCGTGCGCGCCCGCGCCCTCGGCGCCGAGCGCGAGCCGCTTGCCCTTGAGCTGCGACAGCCGCTCGATCCTGGGCCCGCGATAGAGGATCGCGAGCGGCACGTAGCCGACGCTGCCGAGCGAGACGAGATTCTCCTGCTTCGCCTTCTGCTCGATGCCGCTCTGGACGAAGCCGACGTCGACTTTTTGCGCCGGATCCGACAGCCGCGCGAGGTTTTCGGCCGAGCCCTCGGATTCGAGCACGTCGAGCGTCACGCCGTTCTTCGCGAGAATCTGCTTGTACCGCTGCGCGGCGCGCCAGTTCGTGCTGCCGGGCGGGCCCGCCGAGATCGTCAGCGACGTCGGCGGCGCGGGCTGGATCAGCGCGATCGCGAGCCAGATCGCGGCGATCGACAGCACGACGGTCGGCCCGATCGACATCGCGAGATCGCGCCACGACACCGCGACGAAGCGGGCGACGATGCGGTGCGGCCGGTGACGGCGAGGTTGGGCTGGCTTCATGAGACTGACGGCGGGGGGCTGTTCGCGGCGATGGTACCCGAGTTCGGCGCTGCTGCGGCAGTGCGGTGCGCCGCGCCGCAGCACGAGAACTTGGCGCGCGCGCGGACTGTGGATTACATTGTGCAGGGCCGTCGCGCGTTTGCGTTCAGCTGGCGAACGCAAACGCGCGGGTGCTGGCCGGCGCGGCTGCATCCGCCGCAACGGCCGCGCCGGCCGCCGCACGTCTTTCCGGCGCGGCGACGCAGCCCGGCGCGCGGTGGGTTCGGTTCCGGCCCGCCGCGCCGGTTCGCATCCGGCTCGCATCCGGCTCGATTCCCGGCCGGCGCTTTTCCCGCATCATCTCGCGCAGCCGCGATGCGGCGCCGCGCGACGACGCATCGCGGTCCGATTCGGACCGAGCATTGCCCGCAGTCGCGGTTCCCGTCGAAACCACCAGAATCAGGAGAACGCATGAAATCGATCGTAACGAAGGCAGTCGGAGGCATGATCGTCGCGGCGCTCGTCTGCGGCAACGCATTCGCGCAGGCGAGCGGCGCGGCGACCGAGTCGACCGACGCGAACGCGCCTGCCGCCACGCCGAACGCGTCGAAGGCCGCCGCGAAGACCGCGCGCCAGTCGAACCGCAAGCTCGGCTACGCGGTGCGCAAGGCGATCTCGAAGGTGAACGGCGTGAACGTGTCGAACGTCACGGTGCGTGCGAAGGGCGGCGTCGTGACGCTCGAGGGATCAGTGCCGGACGCGTCGCAGATCGACAAGGCGGTCGACGCCGCGAAGGGCGTGTCGGGCGTCGCGTCGGTCAACAACAAGCTGTCCGTGCAGCCGCAGTGAGGCGATGGACGGGCGGCGCAGCGACGCCGCCCGCCGCGCGCGCCGGCCGGGCTCGGGCTCGGCGCGCGCGGCTCGACGATCGAGCGATTCGAACCAACCAAGCAGACTGGGGGCGATGATGACGACGATCAGGGGCGGATCGAAGCGTGCGTCGATGCTGGCGCTCGCGTTCTTCGGCAGCGTGCTGCTTGGCGCATGCCACGGCAACGACAACGCGCAGGTGAACGTGCTGCCCGACTTCGTTTCGGGCAGCGTGCGCACGACGGCTTACGACGGCGTCAGCGACGATCTGCTGACGGCTGGACTCGGCAAGACAGGCTTGGGCGGCGACACGCGGCCCGGCTTCGCGAATCCGGCGCAGCCGAGCGCGGCGGAGCTGCGGCGTCTTGCGATCTACTCGAACTATCGCGCGCTCGTCGACATCACGGCGAACGGCGGCTACGGGCGCTTCTGGGGGCCGAACGTCGACCTCGCCGGCAATGACACGCTCGGCGAAGGCAAGATTCCCGGCACCGAATATCTCGCGTATTCCGACGACGGCAGCGGCCGCAAGAACGTCACGCTGCTCGTGCAGGTGCCGGCGAGCTTCGATCCGGCGAATCCGTGCATCGTGACGGCGACGGCGTCGGGCTCGCGCGGGGTGTACGGCGCGATCGCCGCGGCGGGCGAGTGGGGCCTGAAGCGCGGCTGCGCGGTCGCGTACAACGACAAGGGCGGCGGCAACGGCGCGCACGAGATCGGCACGGGCCTCGTCACGCTGATTGACGGCACGCTTGCGAGCGCATCGAGCGCCGGCAGCGCGAGCCTCTTCACCGCGAGCGAATCGAGCAGCACGCTCGCCGCGTTCAACAGCGCATTTGCGAACCGCTACGCGTACAAGCACGCGCATTCGCAGCAGAATCCCGAGCAGGATTGGGGACGCGTGACGTTGCAGGCGGTCGAGTTCGCGTACTGGGCGCTGAACGAGCAGTTCGGCCCCGTCGTCGACGGCACGCGCCACGGCATCCGCTATCGGCCGGGCGACATCACGACGATCGCCGCCTCGGTCAGCAACGGCGGCGGTTCGGCGCTTGCGGCGGCCGAGCAGGACACGCGCGGCTGGATCACCGCGGTCGTCGTCGGCGAGCCGCAGATCAACGTGCGATTGACGCCTGGCGTGACGGTCGAGCAGGGCGGCGCGCCCGTGCCGTCGTTCGGCCGGCCGCTCGCCGATTACGCGACGCTCGCGAACCTGCTGCAGCCGTGCGCGGCGGCGGCGAGCGCCGCGACGGGCGCGCCGTACCTCAGCGCGCTGCCGACGAGCGTCACGCAATCGATCCGGGTCCAGCGCTGCGCGACGCTCGCGGCGGCCGGGCTCGTCTCGGGCGCGGACACGCAGAGCCAGGCGAGCGACGCGCTTGCGCGACTGCACGCGGCCGGGTATCTCGCCGATTCCGACCTGCTGCAGGCGCCGATGTGGGATTCGCAGGCGATCCCGGCGATTGCGGTCACGTACGCGAACGCCTACACGCGATCGCGCGTCAGCGACAACCTGTGCAACTTCAGCTTCGCGACGACGAACCCGGCGACGGGCGCCGTCGCCGCGCCCGCCACGTCGCCGATGACGAACCTGTTCGGCGCGGGCAACGGGGTGCCGCCGACGAACGGGATCAACCTCGTGTTCAACGGCGTCGCGGGCGGCGTCGACCACCGGCTCGCGACGCCGGACGCGAGCTTTGCGGGCGCGCTGTGCCTGCGCCAGCTATGGACCGCGAGCCAGCTCGGCATCGCGGCGAACGTCGATGCGGTGCGCGTGAACGCGAACCTGCAGCACAAGCCGGCGATCATCGTGCATGGCCGCAGCGACGCGCTCGTGCCGGTCAATCACGCGTCGCGCGCGTACGTCGCGCAGAACAGCGCGACCGAGGGCGGCGCGAGCCAGCTGTCGTTCTACGAAGTGACGAACGGCCAGCACTTCGATGCGTTCCTGCCGGTGCCCGGCTTCGACACGCGCTTCGTGCCTGTTCACTACTATGACGAACAGGCGCTCAACCTGATGTGGGACCACCTGAAGAACGGCGCGCCGCTGCCGCCGTCGCAGGTGATCCGCACGGCGCCGCGCGGCGGCGCGCCGGGCGCCGCGCCCGCGCTGACGACGGCGAATCTGCCGCCGATCGTCCAGTCGCCGGGCACGAACGCGATCACGGTGAACGCGGGGGTGATCGACGTGCCGCTCTGACGCGCGACGCACGTTTTCTGTCGCGACGGCCGGCCCGCACGCACGTGCGGCCGGCCGTTTTCATTGGCCGATACGTATTCGCCGCATTGGCGCCATTCCCGGATTTCTCTGTAACAAATTCTTACTTTACGTTGCAGTCGGGCGCTTCTAATATGCGCCGGTATTTGCTCATATTTTTAAAAATTACATGTGACTAATATATTGCTGATTCGTTAAATAATCCTTTCAAAATCATTTTTGGTCTTCGAGAAATCGACCGGGATGACCGGCCGATGATTAATCGAAAATCGAATGAGGATTGTTTTCTTCGAAAAAATAATGCGTGCGGCAGCCTGGCTGCGCGCGGGGGCGGGCTTGTCTACTCGGAGCGCAGGGGGCGTCCCGCGCGATCGGCATCTCGATCGCCGATTTTATTCTGGAATTTATTCCAGTGCGTCAAGCCGGAAATTCGGGCAGGTAAATAATGCCATGTGCTAATGCTGCACATGGCGAAAATGCTCGGGGTGCGCGTCGCATAACGGTCGCATTCCTGGTGCGGAGCGTCGATGAAATCATCCGTTTCAATCGGCGGAATTTATCGTTCTATTCGAGAGGGCAATAATGAAGATACAGAAGTCCTTGAAAGACGGTTTCGCGCTCAGGTTGGGCAGGGCGGCACGGCCGGTCGCCGCTGCCGCCCTTGCCGCACTGCTTGTCGCCGCTTGCGGCGGCGATGACGGAGGTGGCGGCAGCCCGTCGCTCGCGGCCGCGAACGTCGCGAACACGGCGACGTCCGCGAACGCCACGACTGCCACCGACGCGACGAGCAACGCCGCGCTGCCGCCGGATCAGCCGTACCTCGACAACGACGTCTATGGCACCGGCCCGAACGACGCGGTGACGGATGCGACGGAAGGCGCATCGGTCGTGCACCGGCAGGTGAAGATCGGCGACCAGATCCTCACCTACACGGCGACGGCCGGCCACCTCGTGACGATCGACCCGATCACGTCGAAGCCGAATGCGAAGATGTTCTACGTCGCGTACACGCTCGACAATCCCGATCCGAAGAAGCCGCGCCCCGTCACGTTCTTCTACAACGGCGGCCCGGGCTCGTCGTCGGTCTACCTGCTGCTCGGCTCGTTCGGGCCGAAGCGCTTGCAGTCGTCGTTCCCGAACTTCACGCCGCCCGCGCCGTATCGGCTGCGCGATAACCCGGAGAGCCTCCTCGACCGCTCGGACCTCGTGTTCATCAACCCGGTCGGCACCGGCTATTCGGCCGCGATCGCACCGGCGAAGAACAAGGACTTCTGGAGCGTCGACCAGGACGCGCACTCGATCGACCGCTTCATCCAGCGCTACCTGACGAAGTACGCGCGCTGGAACTCGCCGAAGTTCCTGTTCGGCGAGTCGTACGGCACGGTGCGCAGCGCGGTCACGTCGTGGGTGCTGCATGAGGACGGCATCGAGCTCAACGGGGTCACGCTGCAGTCGTCGATCCTCGACTATGCGAACGCGGTGAGCGCGATCGGCATCTTCCCGACGCTCGCGGCCGATGCGTTCTACTGGAACAAGACGACCGTCAGCCCGAAACCGACCGATCTCGACGCGTACATGGTGCAGGCGCGCAGCTACGCGGACAACGTGCTCACGCCGCTCGCGCAGGCGCCGAATCCGCAGGACGGCGGCTTCGTCAACGTGCGGCTGAACCTGAACCTCGCGGCCGCGCAGCAGATGGGCGCGTACATCGGTACCGATGCCGTCTCGCTGATCCAGACGTTCGGCAATCCGGCCGCGCTCGGCAACGTGCCGTCGTCGGACGACAACCCGCCGTACACGTTCTTCCTGACGCTCGTGCCGGGCATCCAGATCGGCCAGTACGACGGACGCGCGAACTACACGGGCAAGGGCATCGCGCCGTACATCCTGCCGAACTCGGGCAGCAACGATCCGTCGATCAGCAACATCGGCGGCGCGTACACGGTGCTGTGGAACGACTACATCAACAACGACCTGAAGTACGTGTCGACGTCGTCGTTCGTCGATCTGAACGACCAGGTGTTCAACAACTGGGACTTCAGCCACACGGATCCGACGGGCGCGAATCGCGGCGGCGGCAATACGCTGTATACGGCGGGCGACCTCGCGGCGACGATGAGCCTGAACCCGGACCTCAAGGTGCTGTCGGCGAACGGCTACTTCGACGCGGTGACGCCGTTCCACCAGACCGAGCTCACGCTGCAGCAGATGCCGCTCGATCCGTCGCTCAAGGCGGCGAACCTGACCGTGAAGAACTATCCGTCCGGCCACATGATCTATCTGAACGATCACTCGCGGATCGCGATGAAGTCGGATCTCGCCACGTTCTACGACGGTGTCCTCGCGGATCGCACGGCGCTGCAACGCGTGCTGCTGCGCCAGCAGAAGGCGCTGCAGATGAAGCAACAGAAGCAACAGCAGGGGCAGTAATGCGGGGCTAGCTTGTTCCCGCCGGGCCGCCTGCCGTCGTCGCTCGACGGCGGCGGGCCCGGGTGTCGCGAACGGCGGCTTCGCGGCGATCTTCGCCTCGCGGGTGCAATGCGCTCGCGAGGCGTTTTTTTGGGGCGGTCGCCCGGCGGGTGGCGGGCCGCGTCGGAGCGTGGCGGGGACGAGGGCGAATGCGGCGCGCGAAACGTGCGTTCGGCGCGCGCGATGCGATCAGGACAGCACGAGCTTCGCGCCGACCGCGACGAGCGTCGTCGCGAGAATCCGGCGCAGCAGCCCTTCGGGCGCGCGCGCCGACAGATGGCTGCCGACGACGATGCCGGGCACCGAGCCGATCAGCAGCGACACCAGTATCGACCAGTCGACCGAACCGAGCATCCAGTGTCCGACGCCCGCGACGAGCGTGAGCGGAACCGCGTGTGCGATGTCGGAGCCGACGATGCGGGTCGTCGAGAGCGTCGGGTACAGCAGCAGCAGGACCGTCACGCCGATCGCGCCCGCGCCGACCGACGTCAGCGACACGAGCACGCCGAGCACGGCGCCCGTGAGCACGGTCGCGGCGAGCGTGCGCGCCGGGCTCGGCGGGAGCGCGCGCGTGCGCCGCGCGGCGAACGCGGCGAGCTGCGGGCGGAACAGCAGCGACAGCGACGTGAGCAGCAGCGCGGCGCCGAGCACGAACTGGATCATCCGGCTCGTTTCCTGCGAATGCATGCCGTGCGAATGCAGGAACCACAGCGTGACTGCGGCGGCGGGCACGCTGCCTGCCGCCAGGCGCCCGGTGATCCGCCATTCGACCGTGCCCTTGAGCCCGTGCACGAACGTGCCGGTCGCCTTCGTGAGCGCCGCGTACAGCAGATCGGTGCCGACAGCGGTCGCCGGATGGACGTTGAACAGGAGGACGAGGATCGGCGTCATCAGCGAGCCGCCGCCTACGCCCGTCAAGCCGACGAGAAAACCGACGAAGAGGCCGGACAGGGAATACAGCGGATCGATATGAAGCAACGGCATCGGCGGAGGGCGTTAGGCGTTTGAAAGCAACAGCGCGAAGTAAGTCTGCCATTGTCGCAAAACTCGCGGATCGATGCGGAAAAGCACAAAAAGATCGGGAAGGACTCGACGCGGGGCGTCGGGCAACCGCGAGCGGCCGCAACGGCCAAGCGCGCGATGCGCGAACGGGTGGGAAGAGGGGCGGCGGACGCGTGCCGCCGCCGGGTGATGCGGCCGGCGCCGGATCGCGAGCCGCGAGCGACGCGACGGTATCGCACGGTTGCTCGAGTCGGCGGCGAACGTGCGCGGCGCAACGCGCGGCCGCGCGGGTTGTCGAGAGCGACGCGCGCGGGCGATGCCGGTCGCGCGTCTGCGCCGCTCAATGCACGGCGCCGTGCGGTTCGGCTCCGGCGTTCGGCTGCGCACGGATGCGCAGCGCGATGCCGAAGCCCGCGGCCGCCGCGGCGAACACCGCGCCGCACGCGAACGCGACGTGATAGCCGCCGTTGAGCGCGATCGTCAGCGGCGCGTGCGCCGCGACGAGCGCGTCGGTGCGTGCGGATGCAAGGCTCGCGAGCACCGCGAGGCCGAGCGCGCCGCCCATCATGAACGACGTGTTGACGATGCCCGACGCAAGCCCCGAATCGCTCGGCGCGACGTCGCTC
Organism: Burkholderia sp. ABCPW 14; assembly: GCF_001523835.1. Classification (NCBI taxonomy): domain Bacteria; kingdom Pseudomonadati; phylum Pseudomonadota; class Betaproteobacteria; order Burkholderiales; family Burkholderiaceae; genus Burkholderia; species Burkholderia sp. ABCPW 14. The sequence goes on from NZ_LOVS01000055.1 coordinate 95,293, forward strand.
ATCGCGGCGAGCAGCACCGGATTGAACGCGACGCCCGCGCCGACGCCCAACAGCGCCATGCCGGGCAGCACGTGCGCGACGAAGCCGCCGCCGGCGGGTGCGCGCGCGAACAGCGCGAGGCCGAGCGCGGCGACGAGGAGCCCGGCGGCGATCGGGCCGCGGATGCCGAAGCGCATCACGATCTTCGCGGACAGGCCAAGGGAGAACGCGGCCATGATGAGGTTCGCGGGCAGGAACGCGAGGCCGACCTCGAGCGGTCCGTAGCCGAGCACGCGCTGCATGTAGAGCGCGGACAGGAAGAACCATGCGAACATCGCGGCCGCCCACAGCACGCCGATCGCGTTCGCGACCGCGACATTGCGCTTCGCGACGAGCGAAAGCGGCATCAACGGATGCGCGACGCGCGCCTCGATCGCGACGAACGCCGCGAAGAGCGCGGCCGCGCCGCCAAGGAGCGAGATCGTCTGCATCGACAGCCAGCCGGCCTCGTTGCCGTTGACGACGCCATAGACGGCAAGCATCAGCGAAGCCGTGACGGTGAAGGCGCCGGCGACGTCGAGCCGCGCGTCGGGCGTCGGCGCGCGCACCTTCGGCAGCAGCGCGGCGGACAGCGCATGGACGGCGACGCCGATCGGCAGATTGACGAGGAAGATCCAGTGCCAGCTGAGCGTGCTCGTGAGGAGGCCGCCGAGCAGCACGCCGAGGCTGCCGCCGCCCGCGCAGACGAAGCCGTAGACGCCCATCGCCTTCGCGCGTTCGCCCGGCTCGGTGAAGAGATTCATGATGAGCGACAGCGCGACGGCCGACACGACCGCGCCGCCGAGTCCCTGCACCGCGCGCGCGGCGATCAGCACGGCCTGCGTCTGCGCGAGCCCGCACGCGAGCGACGCGAGCGTGAAGAGCGTCAAGCCGGCGAGGAACATCCGGCGATGGCCGTACAGGTCGCCGAGCCGGCCGCCCAACAGCAGGCAGCCGCCGAACGTCAGCATGTAGGCGTTCACGATCCAGACGAGCGCGGTTTCGGAGAAGTGCAGGTCCGCGCCGATCGACGGCAGCGCGACGTTGACGATCGTCGAGTCGAGCACGATCATCAGCACGCCCAGGCAGAGGACGACGAGCGCATACCAGCGCTTCGGGCCGTGCAGGCCATGAGTCATGGGCGATGCCTCCGAAGGGTGGGAGGCAGCATTGTAAGCGCGCCGTGACGCGTCTTCCTGCCGGTTGCTGACAGGCGGCTTCTCGTCGGCGTGCGGGCCGTGGCGACTCGCGCGGCCCGCACGCGGATGCTCACCGGCGGAACGTATCGACGGCCGTGCGGCCGACTGCGGGATCGTCGGTGAAGAAGCCGTCGATGCCCGCGCGCAGGTACGCCTGGATCTCGCGCACCGAACCCGCCGTGTTGCGCGCGCTCGGCGCGCCGCCGTCCTTCAGCGATGCCGGCAGGAAGTTGTTCTCCGGCCGGAACGTATACGGATGCACGAGCAGCCCCGCCTCGTGCGCATAGCGCACGTATTGAGTCGGCTGCTGCAGCGCGCCGTCGCTGCCGACCGGAATGATCGACGTCTTGTACGGCCCGACCGCGTTCGCATATGCCGCGATCTCGCGCATGCCGCGCCGCGTCGACAGATCGCCGTACGTGCGCGTGTCGCCCGCCTTCACGAAGTCGTACGGACGCTGCTTCGGCTCGTCCATCAGTTGCACGAGCTTCCAGTTCGGCTGGCTCGATCCGATCCGGTTGCGGATCGCCTTCAGGTTCGCGACTTCGAACGACTGGATATAGACGGTCGCGTCGCGCGCGGTGTACGCGTCCTTGCGCAGCGCGTCGACGAGGCGGGCCTCGAGCGGCAGGCCGATCGACTGGAAGTAGGTCGGATGCTTCGTCTCCGGATAGATGTGGATCGTGCGGCCGACCTGCGCGGACATCTGCTTCGCGAGCGCGACGATCTCGTCGAACGTCGGGATCTCGAACTGATCGTCGTACGCGGTGTTCGCCAGACGGTACTGCGGGATGCGCTCGCGCGCGCGCAGCGTCTTCAGCTCGGCGAGCGTGAAGTCCTCGGTGAACCAGCCGGTGAGCTGCGCGCCGTCGATCGTTTTCGTCGTCTTGCGGCTCGCGAACTGCGGCAGCGCCGACACGTTCGTCGTGCCCGAGATCTCGTTCTCGTGACGCGCGATGAGCACGCCGTCGCGCGTCGACACGAGGTCGGGCTCGATCACGTCCGCGCCGTCCTCGATCGCCTTCCGGTACGACGCGAGCGTGTGCTCGGGACGCAGCGCGCTCGCGCCGCGATGGCCGACCACCTGCACCTTTGCCGAGATCGGCTGCGTGTAGTCGGGGTCGTCGCCGCCGCAGGCGGCAAGCGCGAGCGTGGCGGCGCACGCGAGTGCGACGGGGGAGAAAGCGAACGAGCGCTTGAAGAACATGTCGTCGATCCTGTGAAACGAAACCAAGCCAAGGGGAAAGGGGATTAGTCGGCGGCGGGCGGTTCGCGTCCGCGCGCCCGAGCAGGTGACGCGCGCCCCGCGCGGCGGATGCCGGCCGGGATGCGATCGTCGCAGCGAATAATTACATATGTATTGCTTATTGCTGTCTATTTTTGTACGCCGCGCGGTGGCGACACTGTCGGGTGCCGCACGCTCGTCGCCGGGCATGCAGGTGGAAGGCGCGGCTGCCTGACGGCATGAAGAAATCGCCGAGGGCGGGCGCATGTGCGGAGAACCCGAGGCGCGGCGTCCCGATGTTCGCGACGATGCGAGACGAGACGAGACGATCGCTCGCTCGCTCGACCCTGCGTCAATGCTCGACGATCGCGACGACGCCGAGCGCGACGAAGAGCGCGCCCGCGAGATAGCGCCCGACGGTCATCGCCGCGCCGCCCGGCGCCGCGTTCTTGCGTAGCGGATGCGCGAGCGCGATGCAGATCAGGTCGGCGAGCGAGAACAGCAGGTTTGCGCATGCGCCGAGCAGGAAGAGCTGCCAGCCGACGTCGAGCGACGCGGACGGATCGACGAACTGCAGCAGGAACGACAGATAGAACAGCGCCGACTTCGGGTTCGACGCCTCGATGAGCGCGCTCGACGAGATCACGTTCTTCGGCACGGCGGACGGTGCGTCGCTGCCGTCGGGCCGCGTGCGGATGCGCTGGATGCCGAGCCAGATCAGATACGCGCCGCCCGCGACGCGCAGCGCGTGATAGAGCCACGGCGACGTGTCGAGCACGACGACCGCGCCGATCGCCACGGCGCAGATCTGGAAGAACGCGCCGAGATGGATGCCGAGCGCCGACAGCACGCCCGCGCGTCGGCCGTGCTGCAGCGTCAGCGAAACCGTTTGCAACAGCGCCGGGCCCGGGATGAAGCCGAAGCCGAGGCAGGTGACGATGAAGGCGAGAGTGGGGCTGACCGTCATGGAATGTCGCTCGTCGTGGAAACGCCGGATCGACTCGTCGGCAATGCGTCCAGGGCGAATCGGGCGGCGCGCGTTTCGACGGCGGTGCGCCGACGTTGTGCGCATTTCGACATACGGCATGCGCAACATGTGGCTCAATCTGCAGACGAAACGCCCGAAGCAGCGAGCTTAAAGCACGGCGGAGCCGCCGGGCAATCGAAAGATGGGGCCGAGCGCCGGCATGCGGCGGCCGGCGCGGTACGCGCAGTTCGTGCGCCGGAGAGACGCCGCGCGCCGAGGCTCAGACCTGCTTGTAGACGAACGTCGTCGCGCACGGCGCGCCGTGCGGCATCAGCGCGTACTGCGGGACGACGCCGACGCGCTGCCATCCCGCGCGCTGATAAAGCCGCTGCGCGTCGCCGCCCGTCACGGTGTCGAGCACGAGGAGGGTCTTGCCGGCCGCGCGCGACATTGTCGAGCACGGTGAGCAAGCGCTGCGCGATACCGCGTCGCCGCGCAGCGCGATGCGCGAGCATCTTCGCGACGTCCGCGCGATGCGGCTGGTTTTCCGGCAAGCGCGCGATCATCTGCACGGTGCCGACGATGCGGCCGCCGGCGTCGTCGGCGTCTTCGGCGACGAGCCGCGTGCGATCGCCGCACGCAACGCTCTCGCGACGTCGCGCCGGAATGCACGCGCCTTGCCCGTCCGATGCGATGCGCCGGCAGGACGAAGCGCCGCTCCGGCGCGGCGCATTCGACGCGCTGCGTTATTTCGCGTCTTCGATGCGGATCGTTCCCTTCAGGTGCTGAAACTCACCGTTGCGATGCGCGATGTTCGTATGGACGACGCCGTTCTCGAAATCCTCGACGTGCACGACGTTGTCGCCGCTCTTCGGCTCGTGCCAGTAGACCATGAACACCTGCGGCCGGATCTGCGTCGCCTTGTATTCGACGGTGTCGGTCGCGCCTTGGTACTGGCCGGACGTGCCGACGAACGTCATCGTGTGGTCGTCCCTGAAGTCGAGGCGAAAGCCGATGTCGCCGAACTGCACGAGCGCCTTCTTGCCCGCGGCCGGGAATGCGGACGCCGTGCCGACGACGGGCCACTGCATCTCGCCCTTGATGACCTTCGCACTCATCTCGAGCGACGACGCGTCGGCGAGGTTCGGATAACGCGCCTTCATCGCGGCGATCAGTTCTGCGGAATTTCTCGCTTTCGCAGCTTCCGTTTCGAACGCGACCAGGTAGTCGCGCGTGAACTTCACCGATGCGGGCGTGTATGGCTCGCTGCCGTCCGGATTAGCGAGGTAGTGGCCGGGCACGACGCGCTTCGGATGAAGCGCCGCGATCCGGTCGAGTGTCTTGATCCAGTTGCGGCGCGATTCCGGCGTCTGCGTATCGGCGATCCACACATGGATGTTCGCTGCGACCGGAATGCCGCCGACGATCGCGTGCGCGGACGGGATCGACACGAACGTGCGATCGGGCGACGGGCCGTCGAGGCCGACGATGCGCAGCTCGTGGCCGTCGAGCGTCAGCTTGTCGCCTTTGAGCGGTTGCGGCACGACGAGCGAACGCGGCGCATTGTCCTTCAGGATCGGCCCCCAGTACGCGAGCTTGTCGTCCTTGTTCGCCCGGATCGCGGCGACCGTCTGCGGCGTCGCGACGATCTTCGCGTCCGGGAAGGCAGCCTTGATCGTGTCGAGTCCGAAGTAATAGTCCGGATCGCTGTGGCTCACGTAGACGAGCTTGAGCGGCTTGCCGGTCGCCTTGATTTTGTTGACGAGCGCCTCGGCGTCGTTGCGCTGGAACTGCGCGTCGATGAGGATCGTGCCGGTCTTGCCGGTGACGATCTCTGACGAGACCGGGAAAAGGCTCTTTTCGCCGGGGTTGTAGACGTCGATCTGAAGCGGCGCGCCGGCGCCTGCCGCATGAGCGAGGCTCGCGCCGAACATCGAGGCGGCTGCGGCGGCGAGCGCCACGAGAGAGCGTAAGAACATGAAGGATTCCCTGAGAGTCTTGGTGTTGTAAATGCGACGCCCGAGCAAGCGATGCGGCGTCGTCGAGGCAGGACGGTATCGTCGGGCCGGTATCTGGGTGCGTCACCTCGCTTTGAAAGTTAGTAAAACGAATCGACGGATCGACGCGCGAACGGCGATATTACCGGTTCCTTCGGAGCATGGATGTCGCGCGTCGACGCGCACGGCGACACGGAAATGGACCGCCGCGCAAACGGTGCTAGTATCTGCAATACAGGTGGTTACCAGAAGAAACTATAGACTGGATGGCAACGATGGGGAAGAACGCACCAAAAGGTGAGCAGATTACCGAGAGGAAACCTTCGCTTCTCGACGTGCCGCGCAAGGGCAACGTGTACGCGTCGGAATGTCCGACGCGGCTCGTGCTCGATCGCATCGCGGACAAATGGACCGTCCTGATCCTGGCGCTGCTTTCGCATGAGCCGCTGCGTTTCAATGCGCTGCTGCGGCATGTCGAGGGCCTGTCGCAGAAAGTGTTGTCGCAAACGCTCAAGCGGCTCGAGCGGGACGGGCTCGTTGCGCGCACCGTCTACGCGACGGTGCCGGTGTCGGTCGAATATGCACTCACGCCGCTCGGACATACGCTCGCGCGTTCGATCTCGCCGATCATCGTGTGGGCGGAAACGCACTTCGATGCCGTGCTCGATGCGCGGACGGCCTACGACGCCCGGCAGGGTAACGTGAGCGCTTGACCGATCGCGAGCGTTCAATCGGGAGAAATCGGCATCGCGCAATATCGAGAAAATAAATGCTGGCGCGATGTGATTTTTTATTCTCGACTGACGCTTTTTCAAGCGAATCGAATCATTGCCATTGTTTCCTCTGCCGTGCGAAACGAGCGAAAAGCAAGGAAAGGGTTGCTTTGGTGCGCCGCGTCATTCATCATACTTGAGAGAAAGCGACGCGAAAGCTGTTCGATCGGAATTTGACATTGCCTGGTATGACGTTTGAAACAACGTTGAGAGCACTGAACGGTCGAGGTTTGATCAGGCTCGGATGTTTGGAACCATGTGTCGGTTTACATACTCCATTCATCGGATCATAGTCATGGCAAATAAAGCAGCACGATAACTACGAGCGTACTTACGGAGACCGAGGATGATGCGCACATACGAGGGGTCAGCGGAGCAGCCGTTTTTTCAAATTCCCGTACGGGCAGTCGTCACGCGCATTGCTTTCCTGCGCCATCGCATCGCTAATTAGCCGTCGATTTTCATTCAATTTTCGCTTGAGCGCGCCGCATTATCATGCCGCGCCGCGAATCGGCGCGCGCATCGAATCCTGTGAGCCGAATTCGCATTGACCGCATGCTCGCGGCCAAGCGTCCAGAATCGCCGCGTCGCCTGTCGGAGACGCCGAGATACCAACCAGCCGGCGAGCGATGAGGCCACGTCGGACGAGACCGGGTTGGACCAAAAAGGAGGGGTGATGCTTTGTATTCCTAATCTTCGCGCGACCGTGCTGTCGTGTGTGGTTGTCGCGATGCCATTCTTCGCTGGCTGCGGCGGCGGGGACGATCCCGGCCCGATTCAGGTCGGGCAATGTTCGGGCAGCTCGTGCCCGCCGAGCGGACCGAGCACGACGCCGCCCACGGTGACGAAGCTGTGCCCCGATGCCCTCGATTACTCGACGACGTACACGGGCGGTTCGGGCAGCGGCGAATACGTGAAGGTCAAGTTCGATACGACGAAGAAGACCTATCAGATGCAATTCATCGCGTCGTCGGTGCCGACGTCCGCGGGGCAGATCAACAACACGCGCGCCGGCCTCACGATCAACGGCACGTTCCACAACGCGACCGGTCTGCCGACCGCCGAGCAGAACCGTTGCGCGTTCGTGCTCGACAATGGCGCGACGAGCGATGGCGCGTACTCGGTGACGATCAATCGCGCCGATCCGCCGATGCTGTTCGTCGGCATGGGCGTCGTGGGCGGCGGGATTCCCGGTGCGACGATCGCGTTCTCCGGCCTGGAACTGTTTCCGGGCTTGACGATCGGCACGGTGCCGTCGCGCGCCTTCGATTTCTATCCGTTCATCGGCTTTACGGACACCGAAACGGACTTCGCGAAAGTGGCCGGCGTCTACAACGAGGTCGGCGTGCACCTGCAGCCGACGGGCACGTCGTTCCAGACGGCTGCGCCGCAAGGCTGGCAGCCGGACGTCGTGAACTGGACCCAGACGCTCAATGCGGACGGTTCGTGCACGATCACGCCGGGCAGCGACTACTCGTGCCGCACGACCGGCACACCCTGGACGCTGCGGACGAACGCGGACGGCTCGCCCGACAACGTGTTCGTGAGTCATCCGCAACCGAGTCAGCCGTATCCGTCCGCGGGGCAGGGCCAGCCGCTCGTGATCCTGACGCCGAGCCAGGCGCAAGGCGTGATGATCGTCGGCAAGCTCAACGGCCAACTCGTGCCCGTCGTCATTCGTGTCGGCTACGCGAACGTCGACGCGAGCAATCCGCTCGGATCGGTAGCGGACGCGGAAATCGGCATCTCGGTGCTCGCGCCCGTTACGGCGATAGCCGCGAATTCGCTGCAAGGCGGCTACATCGGCGCGACGAGCGCAGTTGCGTGCGGCGTCGTGAGCTTCAGCGGCACTTCGAACGCGCCCGCCAACAGCGGCCCGGCATTCGACAACACTGTGCCTCATCCGGAACTGCCCGGCACGTATCACGACGGGTTCTTCTACCCGTCCGCCGGCAACTGCACGGACGGCTCGGCCGTGTCGACGCTCGCGGCGAACTATACGTCGACGCTGTTCCAGGGCGCGACCGCGGCATTCCTGGATCCGATGACGTCTTCGGTGAGCTCGCAGTTCTCGCTCGACTACACGCAGGCGACGCCCGGCAAGATCAAGGTGACGGCGACGCGCGACTTCAATGCGCAAGGCAGCGCGGGTACGGTCGCGATCTTCAGGAAAGGCGACTACGGCTGGCTCATCAAGGTCGGCAACGTGTACGGGATGGTCGTCAACAACAGCCAGTACAACCCGTTCTTCACGGTCGGCGCGTTCGTTCAGTAACGGATGACATCGCGGCGGCGCGCAGCGCGCCGCCGCAGACTTCACGATATCGAGGATTCCTATGTATTGGAGAAAATCGCTGGCCGCTGCCGTATCGGCTTCCGTCCTGACCGCCTGCGGCGGCGGCGATGATCCGCCGCCCGCGCCCGTCGTTCGGCTCTGTCCGAAGACCATCGATTACAGCACCGTGTTTACGGGGGGCTCCGGCTCCGGTGAGCTCGTTCGTGTGCAGCTCGACACGACGAAGATGACGTTTCAGGTCACATATCTCGCGTCGCCGGTGCCGGCGGCGGCGGGCACCGTGCAGCCGACGCGCGATACGCCGCCCAACAACGTCGTGACCGGGACGCTGACGGACGAGACGGGTCTTCCGACCGAGAAGCTCAACCAGTGCACGTTCCGGCTGAACAACGCGAGCCTCGATCCGAACCGCCCGGCGCGCGTGTTTCTCGGCGAGGGCGTGCTGGGCGGCGCGATTCCCGGCGCGACGATCGAGTTCGACGGCGTGATCGGCGTCGGCCGGATTCCGAAGACGACGTTCCCGTACTATCCGTTCATCAGCTTCTCCGATCAGGAGACCGATCTTTCGAAGATCGCGGGCAACTACAACCAGCTCGGCTATCACCAGGTGCCGTCGCAGAACTTCATGCAAGCGGCGGTCGACGCGAAGGTCACGATCAATGCGGACGGTACGTACGTCGAGACCGACAACTTCGGCAGGAAGAACGGCGGGCAGCCGCTCGCGTCGAGCGCGACCGCCAATCAGAAGCTGACGCTGCGCGCCGATGCACCGGTGTTCGAGTCGCTCAACTATCAGCCGCAGATCCCGGCGACGCTGCCGTCGCTGGACCCGACGAAGGCGGGCAAGGGCATTCTGATCGTCGGCAAGCTGCGCAACCAGCTGGTGCCCATCTTCATTCGCACCGGCGCGGCGAATTCCGATCTGACGCAAGGCGCGCCCGTCGCGGACGACGAATCCGGGATCTCGATGCTGAGTCCGCAGCAGGCGATCGCCTTGGGTTCGCAGGACGGCGAATACACGGGCGTCGACAGCCTGTTCGATTATCGCGCGACTGCGCTCGTCGGCACGCAGGCGACGCTGCTCGATCCGTTCCATGCGTCGCAGGTCGCGCTCACGCGCGCGCTCAATCTCGACTACACGCAGGCCGTGCCGGGCGTCGTCACGACGGTCCAGACGAATGCGGCGTCGGGACCGTCCACCGGCAAGTTCATCTTCACGGGCGGCGTATTCGGTTTCCTCGACATGAGCGACGTCAACAACCCGTACTTCACGGTGGGCGCGTTCGTGCAGTGAGCGTCGCGCGGAACAGGAGACACACGGCGATGCGCGGCCCGCGGGCCCGCGTCGCCCGATCGGAGTATCAGGAGACTTCATGAAGAAGCTGATTGCCGCGTGCATCGTTGCAGGTGCATCGACGGGCGCTTTCGCGCAGCAGGCGGGCGACACGGTCGCGACGCTCGGCTGGCTCCACGTGATGCCGCAGGATTCGAGCAACGGCCTCACCACCAACGTCGTCAATTCGCCGATCAACGGCCCGCTGCGGCTGCCCGGCTCGTTCACGTCGCCGGGCACGAGCCTGACGGTCAACAACGCGGACACGGTGGGCCTCACGTTCACGTACTTCTTCACCGACCACATCGCGGTGACGTCCGTGCTCGGGATTCCGCCGGAGTTCGCGCTGACGGGCCACGGCGTCATCAAGCCGCCTGGTCCGTCGGGCTCGCTCGGCAGCGTCGATCTCGGCAATCCGGCGAATCAGCCTGCCGTGAAAAACGCGCGGCAGTGGAGTCCGACGATCATCCTGAACTACTACTTCAATTCGCCGACGGCGAAGTTCCGGCCGTTCGTCGGCATCGGCATCGCATATAGCTGGTTCTCGAACATCGAGCTCAACGGCAATTTCGCGAAGGACGTCAACGACAACCTCGGCAGCGTGCTCGCAGCGGGCGCCGGCAAGCCGGGGCCGACGTCGGTCGAGGGGAAGGCGTCGTCGTCGTTCACGCCGGTCTACAACATCGGCGCGAGCTATGCGTTCGCCAAGCGCTGGGCGCTGACGGCGACGCTGTCGTACATGCCGCTCAAGACGTACTCGTCGCTCGTCATCAAGGCTGCCGACGGCACGACGCTCGCGACGACGCGCACGAAGCTGAAGGCCGATCCGCTCATCACGTTCGTCGGGATCTCTTACAAGTTCTGAGCCACGGGCGCGCGGCGTCGGCGCCCGGGCTTCCTGTGACCGAGCGGGCGAGATCGATCGGCCGCGACGTCACGCTACCGGCGGCAAGCCGCCATTCGTCAAGTGAGGCAGACTCATGCGTAACCGTAAATTTGTTCCGTTCGTTGTCGCGTTGGCATTCGCAGCGGCCGCAGCTACGCCAGCGCTCGCCGTCACCGTAACCCGCGTCGACGGCCAGCCGATGAATCCGAACGGCGAGCCGTTCTCGGCGACGTCGTCTCCCAACGAAACGCTGCTGTCCAAGGGATCGATCACCGCGAACTGCGTCGCGACGTTCAACGGCACGATCACGTCGGCGGGCGTCGTCAACATCACGTCGACGACGTTTGCCGGCAGCAACAGCCTGTGCGGCCTCATCAAGGGCAGCGCGAGCGGCCTGAACCCATGGACCGGCCAGGCCGACAGCGCGACTCAACTGACGATCAACAACGCGCAGGTCAACGTGACGCTGCTCGGCCAGTGCGGTCCGAGCAAGGTGGTGACGTCGTGGAACGACGTGAATTCGTCGATCACCTTCAGCAACGCCGTGCTGGCGCCGGACTGCAAGGTGACGGGGACGGTCGTGACGTCGCCGAAGTTCCGCGTCCAGTAATTCGCGTTCGTCACGTTTTTGCCGTGCGGCGGCTCGTCGATCATGAGCCGCTGCGCGTGTATCGCGTGAACGTGGCCGCCAGGAGCCGCCGCGTTCGCAAGACGACGAGTGACTGGAAGTTCGCCTGACGTCAGGGCAGCCGCGCATGCCATGGTGCCGGGATGCGCGGCCCGGCGAGCACTGCGATCGCGCTGAGGGGCAAGCGCGTGGGGCCGCGGTGCGCGCCGTGCGATGCGTGCGAAGGTTGCGCGCGAGGCGCGCGAGACGAGCGCGAAGGCGGGGCGGCCGTCGTGCGGACGTTTCGGAGCCCGATCGACAGCGGGACGAAAGTGGGCCGGTCGTCGTCAAAAATAAAAGGGGCGACGCGTTCGCGCATCGGTGCGCCGCGCGGAGTCGGGCCTTCGACGCATGGGCGAGGGCGGCTCGCGTGCGACGCGCAGCGACAGTTGCCGTCGCCCAAGTGCGGACACGATCCGCATCGCTATTTCTCGGATGACCCATGCCTGACAATCATAATCATCGTGTCGACGCCCAAGGCCTGTCGCTCGGCAGCTTGCGCACGGCAGCATGGCTTCGGCATCTCCTCGATCACGCGGAGCGTCTTGCGTCCGCGGCGGCGGCGAGCCGCGAAGCGCACATCGCGACCGCCGCGTACAACACCACGCTCGCGCGATCGAATGCAAGCGCACGGCGCGGCCCGACGGCGGACGCCGATCTCCTGAGCGAACTGCTCGCGGCGCTGCAAGGCGACGGCGCATCCGCCGACACGGCGCGCGCCGCCACAGACGGCCCGTTCGCGCGGACGCCGACGAAACGGCTGCTCGCGATCGTCGATCGTTATCTACCTGGTTCGAAAGCCGTGTTCGACGGGGCGTATGGCATGGCGAACGCGTGCGGCTTCGACGATCCGGAAGTCGGCTGGGCCGCGCTCGAATCGATCGAGCTCGGCATCGGGCACGCGCTCGCGGCGGACGGCGACGTCGCGGAAGACGCGATGCGCGGTCTGGTTCGCTGCGACGGACCGGCGGCGGGCCGCGTCATCGACCGGGCGATCGGATGTGTGTGGCTAGCGGACGAAAAGCACATCGACGTCATGGCCGCGCTCGCGATGTTTTCGGCGACGCTCGCGACGAATGCGCCGATCACGCTCGCCGCATACGGCGGCGAGCACAACGGCATCGCGGCCGCGATTCGGCGTGAGCGTCGGGATCTCGCGTCGGCGGAAGGGCTGTGCGCCGCGCTCGCCGTCTGCCGGCTCGATCGGCTGACGGGCGCCGGAAGCTTCTGGGCGTATTACCTGCTCGCGGGTGTGATGATTGCGGCGCCCGACGTCGTGGCTGCGATGGCCGGGCGCTTTCATGGAGGCGCGTTGAACGCATGGCTCGACATGATCCTCGCATCGCCCGCGCGCAGTGAGATCGGCGGCGCCGGCGAGGCCGTGCTGGGGCGGCTGGCCGCGTCGATGAGTTTCACGTCGCGGCGCAATCCGATCATTCACACGAAACGCAGGTCGATGCGCTGAGCGCCGGGCCGGCTCGGCAGCCGGCTCGCGCCGATCGGCTCAGATCGACAGGCAGATCTTGCCGAAGTGCTTGCCCGCAGCCTGATGGCGGAACGCGTCGGCGATCTCGTCGAGCGCGAACGTGCGATCGATCACTGGCTTGATGCCGGTCGAATCGATCGCGCGCACCATGTCGATCTGGTGCCGGCGGCTGCCGACGATGAGACCTTGCAGATTCTGTTGGCGCGTCATCAGCGTGACGGTCGGCACCGGCCCGGCGATGCCCGTCAGCACGCCGATCAGCGCGATATGGCCGCCGATCCGGCACGCCTGAATCGAGTGCGGCAACGTATCCGGGCCGCCCACTTCGATCACGTGATCGACGCCGCGTCCGTTCGTCTGCTCGAGGACCTTCGCGGCCCAATTCGCGTCGCGGCGATAGTTGACGACGTGGTCGGCGCCGAGCGCGCGGGCGCGTTCCAGCTTCTCGTCCGACGACGACGTGACGATCACGGTCGCGCCCATTCGTTTTGCGAACTGCAGCGCGAAGATCGACACGCCGCCCGTGCCGAGCACGAGCACGCTGTCGCCGGCCTTGAGGTTGCCGTCGACGACGAGCGCGCGCCATGCGGTGAGGCCGGCTGTCGTCAGCGTCGCGGCTTCCGCATGCGTGTAGTCCTTCGGCGCGTGCGTGAACCAATGCGCGGGCCGCACGACCGATTCGCGCGCGTAGCCGTCGACGCCGTCGCCCGGCACCGTCGCGAAGTCCGCCGTGGTCGGGCCGCCGTCGAGCCATTGCGGGAAGAAGGTCGACACGACCGCGTCGCCGACCGCGTATTCCGTGACGCCTTCGCCGATCGCTTCGACGACGCCCGCGCCGTCCGACATCGGAATGCGTTTGTCGGCGGCGCTCATCCTGCCCGTGACGACGCCGAGATCGTGATAGTTGAGCGAGCTTGCATGAACGCGTACGCGGATCTCGCCCGCGGCGGGCGCGCCGGGATCGGCGAGCGTCACGCGTTCGAGCTGTTCGAGGCCTGCGGGCTGGCGCAGCATGATGGCTTTCATTGATTCGACTCCTGTGAATGGTGAGCGCTCGAAGCGCGGCGCGCGATCGATGTGTTCGTGAGTGGCCGACCAAGGACCGGCGCGCGGTGCGTCGTTGCGCGTGTCGCACGCGAGTGCACGTGGACCGCACTGAGCGAAGCGGGCCGCGTCCGGCCGACGAGCGGACGGCAGACGGACGAATTGTCCGGACGTACCTCGTTCGATGCAAGAACGTACAATTAAGGCCGGTACTATTAATTATGTAGGTAGGCGGCGATGCGACCGAAACGTTTCGACAGCAAGAGCGGATGCTCCGTCGAGGTGACCCTTTCCGTCATCGGCGGATTGTGGAAGCCGGTGATCCTGTTTCATTTGTTGCGGGAGAAGAAGCGTTTCATGGAGCTCACGCGGCTGATGCCGAACACGACGCAGCGGATGCTGACGCTGCAGTTGCGCGAACTCGAGGCGGACGGGATCGTCGCGCGCCACGTCTATCCGCAGGTGCCGCCGAAGGTCGAGTACGAATTGACGCCGTTCGGCAAGACGCTCGCTCCCGTGTTGATCAGCTTGCGGGAATGGGGCGATGCGTATCGGACGCATCAATCGGGCGTCGACTCCGCCGAGACGACTCGCGACGCGTCGGCGTGCGACGCATCGACGCAGTCGAAGAAACGCGCAGCCGCCGCGAGAAAGACCGCGTAGCGTATCGATGCAGACGGATCGGTCGAGCGCGAATGCGCCGAGGTCGATTCGCAAATCGTTGGTTCCGTCTGCATCGCATGGCCGGCGATGTTCGCGCGGTGTTCGTCTTGTGTTCGCTGTCATGACCGCGGACATGTGCAACGCTGCTTCTCGGCAGGCAAACCTTCCTCTTCAAATACCCGCGAGACGAGCGATGCCCGCCGGGCATGTCGCGCGTGCTTCCTCGCGGCCGGCAATGCGAGCCTTCTCCTTCTTCGTCATTTTCAATCGCGCCGTCGGATCGCCGGGCGATGCGCGATGCTAGGCGTCGATGAAGATGTCCGTTTCGTGAACGGCGTCGAATTCGTTCGATCTTTCATGCGCTGGCTCACGATGAAGGGAAATACCAAATCGTCATTTGTTGTTCATTTGAACATGAATTTTCATAAAATTTACGCGGAATATTTTATCTGTCATGTGGAATTATTATTTCAATGTGAAAGGTAATGAAGGCTGTCGTCGATCGGATGCCAGAGGATATACCGGCGCGCGGACGCCGCCATGCTTTCGGACATGCCCGTCGACATCAGGATCCGCGGGGAGAGCGGGGTTGCATGGGAAAAGTGGAAAGATGCTCACGCACGCGGATGCGCGGTTCTCCTTGTGAGAACGTGTATGAATACGCTGTTCGTCGTCCGCTGCGTCCGGCTATCCTATCTCTAGGCGATCTGCGCGGCGAGGCGATGATTGCCGGCCACTTCGGTTTGTCTGCCCACGGCTCGCGTGGACGAGCGGAGTGCAGATTTTCACAGGTCAATCAATAGAATTTTTTATTGATTTTTCATTGGATTTTTATGGAGTTTGTGTATGTGAAGAATAAGGAAATATTTTGATGAAAAATGTAACGGAATGGAGTGTGATGTTACGTTACGGCACGCGTAACGACGGAAAGGGCAGGCGTCAACTATGCCGCTCGCGCGACGTATCGAGCAATTAAATTCGTTGTGGATTTACTTTCTTGAAAAAAGGGTGCGCGATCGATCCGGCGCGCACGCTGGCACGCTCCGTGCGATGACCTCCGCGCCGAAATGACGGCAGTACCTATCCACACGAGGTCACATATGAAACAAAGCTTCAAGTTGACGAGCATTGCACTGTCCGCAGCAGTCGCGTTCGGGGTCGCGGCAGCGATGCCGGCCGTCGCAGGTGAGCTGAACGCCCTTCCGGTCTCTGCTTCGGTTGGAAATCTTGGCGGCGCTGGCTCGGGTAGCGCTGCATTGGGGCTTGCCGGCGGTTCGCAGCAGGGAGTGATCCGCGCTAGCGCGCTCGGCTCGGCTGACGCGTCAGTTGGCGCTGGCGCACTCGCCAACTTGGCAGGCACGCTCGTGAACGCAGTAAGTCATAACCCCGTTCAAGGTGTCGTGAACAATGCGGTCGGTACGCTGGTGAATCTGGCGAGCAACAACCCGCTGCCGGGCGTCGCAAACAACGCCGTGGGTACGCTGACGAATCTGGCGAGCAACAACCCGTTGCCGGGGGCGCTGAATAGCGCGGTGGGCACGTTGCAAAGCACGGTGGCGAACAACCCGCTGTCCGGCGTCGCGAACAACGCCGTGGGCACGCTGACGAATCTGGCGAGCAACAACCCGCTGCCGGGGGCGCTGAATAACGCGGTGGGCACGCTGCAAAGCACGGTGGCGAACAACCCGCTGCCGGGCGTCGCGAACAACGCCGTGGGCACGCTGACGAATCTGGCGAGCAACAACCCGCTGCCGGGGGCGCTGAATAACGCGGTGGGCACGCTGCAAAACGCGGTGACGAGCAACCCGCTTCCCGGCGTCGCGAACAACGCCGTGGGCACGCTGACGAATCTGGCGAGCAACAACCCGCTGCCGGGGGCGCTGAATAACGCGGTGGGCACGCTGCAAAGCACGGTGGCGAACAATCCGCTGCCGGGCGTCGCGAACAACGCCGTGGGTACGTTGACGAATCTGGCGAGTAACAACCCGTTGCCGGGGGCGCTGAATAACGCGGTGGGCACGCTGCAAAACGCGGTGACGAGCAACCCGCTTCCCGGCGTTGAGAACAACGCCGTGGGCACGCTGACGAATCTGGCGAGCAACAACCCGCTCGCAGGCGCGGTCGGCGGCCTGAGCAACACGCTGCCTGCCGCGCTGAGCAACTCGGCCGGCGCATTGGCGGGCGCGGCGAGCAATGTCACGGGTGCATTGGCGGGTGCCGCCAGCAACGTGACGGGCGCGCTGGCGGGCGCGGGCAGCAACGTGGCCGGCGCGCTCGCGGGCGCCGCGAGCAACAATCCGCTGCCGGGTGTCGTGAACAACGTGGCCGGCACGCTCGCGGGCGCCGCGAGCAACAATCCGCTGCCGGGTGTCGTGAACAACGTGGCCGGCACGCTCGCGAACGCGATCGGCGGCAATCCGATCGCGCCGATCACGAGCGTCGTGAGCAGCCTGACGAACGCGCTGCCTGTCGCCAACCCGACGGGCGCATTGACGGGTGCCGTGAACAACGTCGCGGGCACGCTCGCGCGCGTGGCGAACGGCAATCCGGTGACGGGCGCGGTCGGCAGTCTCGTGGGCGCGTTGCCCGTCAGCAATCCGGCTGGCGCGTTGACGAGCGCAGCGAACAACGCCGCAGGCACAATCGCGACCGTCGCGGGCAGCAATCCGGCTGCAGCCGTCGGCGGCGTCGCAGGTGCGCTGACGGGAGCGGCTGGCACTGGCGTCGCAGCGGGCTCGCAACTCGGAAGCGTCGGCTCCGCGCTGATGGGTTCGGGCGCAACCTCGGCCGGGAAGATGTTGACGTCGGGCAGCAACGCGTTCGGCAGCACGACGGCCGCAACCGGCTCGTTGCTGTCGACGGGCGCTGCCGCTGCGAGCACGGTCGTCAACTCGGTGGGCTCGTCGGTCGGTGCGGTGGTGGCGTCGCTGCCGAACCTGACGGTCTCGTCGTCGAAGTCGGCTGCTCCGGCGTCGAACTCGCTCGCTCCGGTCACGTCGGCGATCGCGACGCTCGCCGGCGCGCTGCCGAAGTAATGCGGCGCGGCGCGTCCCGGCGATGCTACGGGACGTGCCTATAGCCACTAGCCGGAAGTAATCGGTCGGAAGACGAACCAGGGCGGCATGGCGGCGACGTCATGCCGTCTTGTCGTTTCGGAGTCGGACTTGTCGTCCGAGCCACGGGCCGGGCGAGGGCTAGGCGAGGGCTGCGGTGCGCCGGCGTCCGTCCGGCGGCGTTCGTGGGCCGCGGGTCGGGCAGGCGGATCGGCTTGGACGTAAGGATTATGTATGCGATGATCGTATGTTTGGCGCCGATCGAGTCAACGGGGCAAACCCGCCTCGGATCCGCTCCGACAATGCGCGCGGCGGCTCGCGCCGCATTCCGCCGCATCGACCGATTTCGTTTCAAGTGATTGTTTCGATTGAGATTGTTGCGCGATCCGACGGCGCATCCCGGCCGTTTTTCCCGGATTTCCCCGCGCCGAAATTTTGCTGTATCGCTGACGATTCCTCTTCTTGAATTTGTCAAAACCCGTCCATATAATTAGCACTCGCTGCACGAGAGTGCTAACAATTCCTGCCGGCCGGCGAGCCGTCCGGCAGTTTCCCTCAGCGTTCTTCAGTCTCAATCAAGAGAGGAGTGAATATGAACCTTCGTCCGTTGCACGATCGCGTGATCGTCAAGCGCCTGGATCAGGAAACCAAGACCGCCTCGGGTATCGTCATTCCCGACGCAGCCGCTGAGAAGCCGGATCAAGGTGAAGTTCTGGCCATCGGTCCGGGCAAGCGCGATGACAAGGGCGCTCCGATCGCTCTCGACGTGAAGGTCGGCGATCGTGTTCTGTTCGGCAAGTATGCGGGCCAAACCGTCAAGGTCGACGGCCAGGAACTGCTCGTGATGCGCGAAGAAGACATCATGGCCGTGGTCAACGCTCAGTAAGCGTTCGCCAACGGATCACATTCTCAGAGATTTCAAGGAGTTAGAAGATGGCAGCTAAAGACGTCGTATTCGGCGATATCGCCCGCGCGAAGATGGTCGAAGGCGTGAACATTCTCGCCAACGCAGTGAAGGTCACGCTGGGTCCGAAGGGCCGCAACGTCGTGCTCGAACGCAGCTTCGGCGGCCCGACGGTCACGAAGGACGGTGTGTCGGTCGCGAAGGAAATCGAGCTGAAGGACAAGCTCCAGAACATGGGCGCGCAAATGGTCAAGGAAGTCGCTTCCAAGACGAGCGACAACGCAGGCGACGGCACGACGACGGCAACCGTCCTCGCGCAATCGATCGTGCGCGAAGGCATGAAGTACGTCGCGTCGGGCATGAACCCGATGGACCTGAAGCGCGGCATCGACAAGGCAGTCGCAGCGGCTGTCGAAGAGCTGAAGAAGATCAGCAAGCCCTGCACGACGAACAAGGAAATCGCACAGGTCGGCTCGATCTCGGCGAACAGCGATTCGTCGATCGGCGATCGCATCGCTGAAGCGATGGACAAGGTCGGCAAGGAAGGCGTGATCACCGTCGAAGACGGCAAGTCGCTCGCCGACGAACTGGACGTCGTCGAAGGCATGCAATTCGACCGCGGCTACCTGTCGCCGTACTTCATCAACAACCCGGACAAGCAAGTCGCCGTCCTCGACAACCCGTTCGTGCTGCTGCACGACAAGAAAGTGTCGAACATCCGTGATCTGCTGCCGGTGCTCGAGCAAGTCGCGAAGGCTGGCCGTCCGCTGCTGATCATCGCCGAAGACATCGAAGGCGAAGCGCTCGCCACGCTGGTCGTGAACAACATCCGCGGCATCCTGAAGACCGTTGCGGTCAAGGCGCCTGGCTTCGGCGATCGTCGCAAGGCGATGCTGGAAGACATCGCGATCCTGACGGGCGGCCAGGTGATCGCCGAGGAAACGGGCCTGACGCTCGAGAAGGCAACGCTGGCCGAGCTGGGTCAGGCGAAGCGCATCGAAGTGGGCAAGGAAAACACGACGATCATCGACGGCGCAGGCGAAGCCGCGAGCATCGAAGCCCGCGTGAAGCAGGTTCGTGCGCAGATCGAAGAAGCGACGTCGGACTACGACCGTGAGAAGCTGCAAGAGCGCGTGGCCAAGCTGGCGGGCGGCGTGGCAGTGATCAAGGTCGGTGCTGCGACCGAAGTCGAAATGAAGGAAAAGAAGGCACGTGTCGAAGACGCACTGCACGCTACGCGCGCTGCCGTTGAAGAAGGCATCGTGGCGGGCGGCGGCGTCGCGCTGATCCGCGCACGCACCGCGATTGCTGGCCTGACGGGCATCAACGCCGATCAGAACGCCGGTATCAAGATCGTGCTGCGCGCGATGGAAGAGCCGCTGCGTCAGATCGTCACGAACGGCGGCGAAGAAGCAAGCGTCGTGGTGGCGGCAGTTGCTGCGGGTTCGGGCAACTATGGCTACAACGCGGCAACGGGCGAGTACGGCGACCTGGTGGAAGCCGGAGTGGTCGACCCGACCAAGGTCACGCGCACCGCACTGCAAAACGCAGCGTCGGTCGCCGGCCTGCTGCTGACGACGGACGCAGCCGTCGCCGAACTGCCGAAGGAAGACGCTCCGATGCCGGGCGGCATGCCGGGCGGCATGGGCGGCATGGGCATGGACATGTAATTGGCGTAGCGCCGATTGCATCGAAGGACGCGCGGCGACGCGCGTTCTCCCAAACGAAAACACCCGCAGCGATGCGGGTGTTTTCGTTTGGAGCCGAGGCAAGCCGAACGGCGATCGAACGCGGCATCGGCCGCCGTCATTGGCATCCGGCGGCTGCGCGACGCAAGTCGTGTTGCCAGTCGCCGCTATTGTTGAACGTTCCGGACGAATCGGCGATCACGACTGAAATCCGTCCGGAACGTCGGTGGGCAGCGCGATTGCGCCGGGCGGTGGGCGGCAATGAAGCGGCTTACCGCCGGGCGGGCGAGCCCGACTGCGGCAGCGTCGGCGGAGGCGCGTCGTCTTCATTGCTGCGTGCCCAGAAGAAGCGATCCGGCAAATATGCGCCCATCCCGGGCCGAAACGCGTCGCGGGCTGCCTGATACAGATATTCCTGCGCTTCGCGTACCGCCTCGGGTGGTTCCTGGCCGTTCGCGAGCAGAGCGGCGATCGCCGCGCCGAGCGTGTCGGTGATGCCCATCAACCGATGCGGCGTGCGTTCCCATAAATCTTGGCGGATCTGGCCTTCCTCGCTGTACAGCGAATTGACGAGGCGGTGCGAGCCGGTTTCGGTCGCCAGGATGGTTTCGCAGCCCTGGCTGAGCAGGTGCGACAGTGCGGCGTCGAGGTTCGGCGCTTCGGCGTCGCCGTCCGGCTGCGCGAGCGCGATGAGCGTCGCGTGGTCCGCGACGAGGAGCGTCGTCTGCGGCGCGAGCAGATCGGCGATCGATTCGCGCAGGTCGTCGGCGGCGAGCACATGCTCGTCGTCGAGCGTGAAGTCCGGCGCGAGGACGAGCGGCACGCCGTCGTAATCGGCGACCACTTCGGCGATCGCGCTCACGACTTCCGCCCGCGTCGCGGCGCCGATCTTGAACGCGGCGACGGGCATGTCTTCGAGCAGCATGCGCGCCTGTGCGGCGACGGTATCCGGATCGAGGCCGGTGACTTCGTCGCAGGCGGCGGAGTCGCGCACGGTGTAGCCCGTCAGCACGGACACGCCGTGGCAGCCCATGCTCGCCAGAGTCATCAGGTCGGCTTGCAGGCCGGAGCCGCCCGTCGGATCGGACAGGCCGAAAGTGAGGACGATCGGAGGGGTGTTGCTGGACATGGAAATGGGGAAAGAGGAAAAACGGTAAAGCCAGTTGGCGAGATGCACCAGCCGGGTGCGCCCGCGCAGTCAATTATGCGGCGGATTCCGTTTGCCCGAAGCGTTTTTTTATCGCGCCGCAGCGCGCAAACGCAACTAGAGGCCGATTGCTAGGCAGTCCGGCGCCGACACGGTACCATCATGGCTCTCAAATCAACGGACTTTCCTTTACGCGGCTTAAGATGGAATATAAAAGCTGGATGTGCCTGATCTGCGGTTGGATTTACGACGAAGAAGCTGGGTTGCCGGAGGAGGGCATCGCCCCGGGCACACGCTGGGAAGACGTTCCCATCAACTGGACATGCCCCGAGTGCGGCGCGCGCAAGGAAGATTTCGAGATGGTCCAGATCTGACCGTCTCGCGTCGGCGGTTCGGCATCGAGCGAACCGGTGGCGTCGGCGCGGCAGCATCGACGGGTTGAGGCGCCGCTTGCGGCGCGGCTTCGTTTCTGGTGCTGACGCTCGTGCCTATTATCTCTGAAATCGCGACGGTCCCGGTCCTCGACGCTTTGCCCAATCCGCGAGGCGGCGCGGTGCCTGCGGCCGAGGCGGCGCTGCGCGCCGCGCAGCAGGCGTTCGAGCGGCGAGCCGATTCGGCCGAGCCGCTTGCCGGCGCTGCGGCGGCGTTGCAGGAGGCGGGCTGGCTCGCCGCGCAACGCTTTGTCGTTGCGCTTGCTCACGCCGCGCCGCTTGCGGCGACGGAATTGCAGCCGATTGCGTTCGAGGCCGCGCTGCGGGATTTCCGCGGCGCGCTCGAGCGTCACAATCTGCGCGAGCTCGCCTGCTCGCCGCTCCTGTTCGAGCATTACCGTGCGCTGTACGCGCAGGCGGCGAGCGATTTGCGCGCGGACACGCCGCACGATGCGCTCGCGCTCGCCGGCCGGCCGGTGCCGCCCGCCACGCTGTATGCGCTGTCGCCGCATGCGCTCGCGCATCTGCGCGCGCGCTACGAGCAAGCGCTTCTCGGCGCGTTGCGTGCATCGGAGGCGGCGACCGACGCGGCGCTCGACGGACTTGCCGACTGCGCGGCCGAACTCGCCGGCCCGTTTCCGTATGACTATTGGCGGCTCGCCGGCGCGTGCATGCGGGTGCTGCGCGTGCGCGGCGGCGTCGAACTCAAGCGTTTTCTCGCGCGCTGCAATCTGCTGCTCGGCGAGCAGGCGCGCGGATTGCGCATCGCGCCTGCCGCGCTCGTCCGGGAGGCGCTCGCGCTCTTCTGGCGCGACTACGCGCTGTACGGCGCGGCGGCGGAGGACGTGACCGACGTCGAGCTGCTGCACGACTACGGGCTGACCGTCGCGTGGCACGTCGCGGGCACGCAGGCGTCCGAGGCATTGTGGGAGGCCGACGCCGCGCGCGCCGAGGCTGACGCAGTACGGGCCGCGCCGACGCGCGAGCTCGGCGTCGTCACCGTCAACGGTCACGCGTATGAAGATTTTCTGCAGACGGCCGATGCGTCGATGACCGAGCTGGCGCTCGACATGCGCACGGCTGACGCGGGTGCCGCGTTGCAGGCGGCGGAGGCCGCGTATCGCGTCGGCTCGGCCGCGTGTGCGCTCGGGCTCGGACACACGGCGCTGCTTGCCGACGCGCTCGGGCTCGCATGGCGTCGCCGTGCGCATCTCGGCACGACGGACGAAGCGGGCGCGTCGGCATGCCGGCAGGCCACCGAAGCATTGCGCGCGACGTTGCACAAGATTGCAGCAGGTATGGCGCCGCCCGACTTGTCGGACGCGTGTGCGGCGCTCGCGGATGCGTTGTCGGGCGCGGTGCGGAAGGCATGATGCGACGCGCGGCGGGGCGATAGGCAAGGCCGGCTTCTTGCTTTCGGCCGATGTGGCGTAATCGCGCGCGGCCCGCGTGCCGATTGGCCCCGAACGCGTGATAGAGTGAGTGATATGTCGTGTCGACCCGCGCGGCGTGCGAGGCCGCGAGAAGCGGCGTCCGTCACGTCGCGAGGTCTTTGCTAAAATTCAAACCATGTCAAAGAGTTCCGATCGCATCAACCTTACCAACCAGTTCCTGATCGCCATGCCGAACATGGCGGATCCGACGTTTTCAGGAACGGTGGTCTATCTTTGCGATCACAGCGAGCGCGGCGCGCTCGGCCTCGTCATCAATCGCCCGACCGACATCGATCTCGAGTCGCTGTTCAACCGCATCGATCTGAAGCTCGAGATCGAGCCGCTCCTGCACATCCCCGTTTACTTCGGCGGCCCGGTGCAGACCGAGCGCGGCTTCGTGCTGCACGAGCCTGTCGAGGGCAGTTCGTACAACTCGTCGATGACGGTCGAAGGCGGGCTCGAGATGACGACGTCGAAAGACGTGCTCGAGGCGGTCGCGACGGGCGCGGGCCCGAGGCGTTTCCTGCTGACGCTCGGCCATGCCGGCTGGGGCGCGGGGCAGCTCGAGGAAGAGATTTCGAAGAACGGCTGGCTCACGGTCGCCGCCGATCCGCGGATCGTGTTCGACACGCCCGCCGAAGAGCGCTTCGAAGCGGCGCTCGGGCTGCTCGGCGTGAGTTCGTCGATGCTTTCGGGCGAGGCAGGACACGCATGAGCGCGGCGCTTTCGCGCGACGCGACGCTCCTGGCGTTCGACTACGGCGAGAAGCGCATCGGCGTGGCCGTCGGCAATCTGCTGACCCGCACGGCCCGCGCGCTCGTCATCGTTCCCAATCTGAATCGCGAGCACCGCTTCAAGGCGGTCGGCGAGCTGATCGCCGAATGGAAGCCGGATGCGCTCGTCGTCGGCCTGCCGCTTCATCCGGACGGCGCGCCGCACGAAATGACGCAGCAGGCGAAGCGCTTCGGCAATCAGCTGAACGGCCGCTTCAACCTGCCGGTGAGCTGGGTCGACGAGCGCTACTCGTCGGTCGAAGCACGCGCGGATCTGCGCGCGCGGGGCAGCGGCGCGGATCGTGTCGATGCCGAAGCCGCCCGCATCATCCTTCAACAATACCTCGACGAACGGCCCGATCATCATGAGTTCAATTGACGCCGAGGCGCTTTACCGCGTCCTGCTCGACCAGATTCGCGGCGCCTATGGCGAAACCGCGTTCGCCGAATCCGGCGGCCCCGTGCTGGCCGGCATCCACAGCGGCGGCGCGTGGCTCGCCGAGCGCCTCGCGCGCGACCTGAACGCGCCGGACTTCGGCGTCGTCAACGTCGCGCTGCATCGCGACGATTACGCAAAGAAGGGGCTGCACAGCCAGGCGAGCCCGACGTCGCTGCCGTTCGAAGTCGAAGGGCGGCGCATCGTCCTCGTCGACGACGTGCTGTACACCGGACGCACGGTGCGCGCGGCGCTCAACGAGCTGTACGACTACGGGCGGCCCGCCGCCGTCGAGCTCGCGGTGCTCGCCGATCGAGGCGGGCGCGAGCTGCCGGTCGGGGCGCGCTTCGTTGGCGGCACGCTCGGCGTCGACGCCGACGCGACGCTCGTGCTCGAGCGCACGGACGCGGGACGATTCACACTTCGCACCGAGGCGCGCGCCGGCTGACGCGCGCGACGCATTCCGCGCCCGCGCGCATCGCGCATCCGGGCGCCGTTTGGCAACACGTTGGAATCACGCACATCATGACGACCGACACCTCCGGCCACACCGGCAATCCCGCCGCGGCCGCGCCCGCCGAGCGCTTTCGCTACGGCTTCCTGAAGGGCAACCCGCAGCTCACGAAGAACGGCGAGCTCAAGCATCTGCTGTCGATCGAGGGGTTGCCCCGCGCGATCGTCAACCAGATCCTCGACACCGCCGAGCAGTTCGTCAGCGTGACCGACCGCGAAGTGAAGAAGGTGCCGCTTCTGCGCGGCAAGTCGGTGTTCAATCTGTTCTTCGAGAACTCGACGCGCACGCGCACCACGTTCGAGATCGCCGCGAAGCGGCTGTCCGCCGACGTGATCAACCTGAACATCAACGCATCGTCGACGAGCAAGGGCGAGTCGCTGCTCGACACGATCAACAACCTGTCGGCGATGCATGCCGACCTCTTCGTCGTGCGCCACGCGTCGAGCGGCGCGCCGTACCTGATCGCCGAGCACTGCGCGCCGCACGTGCACGTGATCAACGCGGGCGACGGCCGTCATGCGCATCCGACGCAGGGCCTCCTCGACATGTACACGATCCGCCACTACAAGCGCGACTTCACGAAGCTGCGCGTCGCGATCGTCGGCGACATCCTGCATTCGCGCGTCGCACGCTCGGACATCCATGCGCTGACGACGCTCGGCGTGCCGGAAGTGCGCGCGATCGGCCCGCGCACGCTGCTGCCGGGCGGGCTCGAGCAGATGGGCGTGCGCGTGTTCCACAATCTTGACGAAGGCCTGAAGGACGTCGACGTGATCATCATGCTGCGTCTGCAAAACGAGCGGATGAGCGGCGCGCTCCTGCCGTCCGCGCAGGAATATTTCAAGAGCTGGGGCTTGACGCCCGAGCGCCTCGCGCTCGCCGCGCCCGACGCGATCGTGATGCACCCGGGGCCGATGAACCGCGGCGTCGAGATCGACTCGCAGGTGGCCGACGGCCCGCAATCGGTGATCCTGAACCAGGTGACGTTCGGCATCGCGGTGCGGATGGCCGTGATGGGAATCGTCGCGGGCACGAACGACTGACGTGCGCGGTGCGCGGCGCGCGTGGGTGTCCCGCGCGCGCATCGAACTCGACGAAATCAACGCATTCAACGCATCAACAGACAGCGCATGAAGATTCATATCAAAGGCGGCACGCTCATCGATCCGGCGGCCGGTACGGAACGGCAGGCCGACGTGTTCGTCGCGGCCGGCAAGGTGGCCGCGATCGGCACGGCGCCGGCCGATTTCAACGCGGCGAAGACGATCGACGCGACGGGGATGATCGTCGCGCCGGGCTTCGTCGACTTGTCGGTGCGGTTGCGCGAGCCGGGCTACGAGTACAAGGCGACGCTCGAATCGGAAATGGCCGCGGCGGTCGCGGGCGGCGTGACGAGCCTCGTTTGCCCGCCCGACACCGATCCCGTGCTCGACGAGCCGGGCCTCGTCGAGATGCTGAAGTTCCGCGCGCACAACCTGCATCAGGCGCACGTGTATCCGCTCGGCGCGCTGACGGTCGGGCTGAAGGGGAGCGTCATCACCGAGATGGTCGAGCTGACCGAGGCGGGCTGCATCGGCTTCACGCAGGCGGACGTGCCTGTCTCCGACACGCAGATGCTGCTGCGCGCGCTGCAGTACGCAAGCACCTACGGCTACACCGTGTGGCTTCGGCCCGTCGACGCGTTCCTCGCGAAGGGCGGGGTCGCGGCGAGCGGGCCCGTCGCGTCGCGGCTCGGCCTGTCGGGCGTGCCGGTCGCGGCCGAGACGATCGCGCTGCACACGCTCTTCGAGCTGATGCGTGTGACGGGCTCGCGCGTGCACGTCGCGCGGCTGTCATCGGCGGCGGGCGTCGCGCTCGTGCGCGCGGCGAAGGCCGAGGGCCTGCCCGTGACCTGCGACGTCGGCGCGAACCACCTGCATCTGATCGACGTCGACATCGGCTACTTCGACGCGCAGTTCCGCCTCGATCCGCCGCTGCGCACCGAGCGCGACCGCGAAGCGATCCGCGCCGCGCTCGCCGACGGCACGATCGACGCGATCTGCTCGGATCACACGCCCGTCGACGACGACGAGAAGCTGCTGCCGTTCGCCGAGGCGACGCCGGGCTCGACGGGGCTCGAGTTGTTGCTGTCGCTGACCGTGAAGTGGGCACAGGAGGCAGGCGTGCCGCTTGTGCGCGCACTCGCGAAAATCAGCTCGGCGCCCGCAGGCGTGCTGAAGCTGCCCGCCGGCCGCGTCGACGAAGGCGCGCCGGCCGACCTGTGCGTGTTCGATCCGAACGCGCACTGGCGCGTCGAGCCGCGTGCGCTGAAGAGCCAGGGCCACAACACGCCGTTCCTCGGCTACGAGCTGCCCGCACAGGTATGCGCGACGCTCGTCGCGGGCCAGGTCGCGTTCGAGCGCCGCTGACGCGAGCCACATCATGAGACCCCTACGCAAGGCGCGCCTCGTCCTGCATCTGCTTAGCGGGATGGCGATCATCGCGCTGCGCTTCAAGCGCGCGACCCCGGAGCGCCGCCAGGAGATCACGCGGCGCTGGACCGTGAAGATGCTTCAGCTTTGCGGGATGCGGCTCGTCGTGCACAACGACGCGGCGCGACTCGATGCGAGCGCGCTCGTCGTCGGCAACCACGTGTCGTGGCTCGACATCTACGTGATCAACGCATGGCGTCCGACGCCGTTCGTGTCGAAGGCCGAGGTGCGTGCGTGGCCCGTTGTCGGCTGGCTCGCCGAGCGCCTGGGGACCGTGTTCATCCAGCGCGAGAAGCGCAGCGAGGCGAAGCGGATCATGCACGAGCTGTCCGATCGCCTCGGCCAGGGCGAGCTGATGTGCGTGTTTCCGGAAGGCACGACGTCGGATGGTCTCGGGCTGCTGCCGTTCCATTCGAACATGTTCCAGGCGGTGGTGTCGGCGGGCTGCGCGGTGCAGCCGATCTGCCTGATGTACGAGGACGCGCGCGGTCGCCAGTCGGTCGCGCCCGCGTATGTCGGTGATCTGTCGCTCGGCCAGTCGCTCGATAGGGTGTTGAACGGCGGGCCGCTCACCGCGCATCTATTCGTATGCGCGCCGATCGTTGCGGCGGGCGACCGGCGCGAGACGGCCGCGCTCGCGCGCGCCGCGGTCGCGGACGCGCTCGCGCAGATGCAGCGCGCCGTCGAGCGGCCGCTCGACTCGGATCTCGCGCGGCTCGCGGCGGCCGCGTACCCGGCGCCCGCCGAGCCGGCCGGCGAGCCTGAAGGCACGGCCGACCCGGAGGTCGGTGTCGACACGATGCCGCGCCGCGAAGGGTAAGCGCATCGACCGCGGTCGCCGCGCGGCGTTATCCGTCGGTCGCGCGGCGACGCGGCGGCGCTGCCAGGCCGGCTATTCGTCCGCTGCACCGCAGCGCTCGCACGCGACTTGCGTGACCTGGCGCGCGGCCGGGTCGTCGGCGAGCCGCACGGCCGACAGCCGATTGCCCCACACGCAACCCGAATCCAGCGCGACCAGGTTGTCGCGCAGCATCAGTCCCAATGCGGCCCAGTGGCCGAACACGATCGTGACGTCGGCGGTTTTCCGTCCCGGCACGTCGAACCACGGCAGATAGCCGGCGGGCGCGGACGCGGGGCCGCCGTTCGCCCGAAACTCCATCGCGCCGTCGGGCGTGCAGAAGCGGATGCGCGTGAATGCATTGAAGGCGACCCGCAGCCGGTCTGCCTTCTTTAGATTCGGACTCCAGCAATTGGGGTCGTTGCCGTACAGATTGCGCAGCGTGTCGTGCCAGTTCGGCGCGCGCAGCGCGCGCTGCAGCTCGTCGGCGAGCTCGAGCGCGAGCGTCGCGTCCCATTGCGGCAGCACGCCCGCATGCACCATCAGCATGCCGCGCTCGAAGTGCGCGAACGGCCGGTGGCGCACCCATTCGACCAGGTCGTCGGCGTCGGGCGCATCGAGGATCTCGCCGATCGTGTCGCTCGGCTTCAGCGTGCGGATGCCGGCCGCGACCGACAGCAGATGCAGATCGTGATTGCCGAGCACGGCGATCGCGCGCTCGCCGAGCGCGGCGACTTCGCGCAGCGTCGCGAGCGACGCGGGCCCGCGGTTGACGAGGTCGCCTGCAAACCAGAGTGGGGTGTCGGCTGCCGGAGAGAGCTTGTCGAAGAGCTGCCGGTAGGCGGCGTGGCAGCCTTGGAGGTCGCCGAAGGCAAGGGGCGGGCTGCTGGATAAATTTGTCATTCCTTTGCATTCGTGACGAAATCGGGTCCACGGTATCACAAGAAACGACATCGATCCGAGTCGATTGGCGACGGAGAAAATTCAATCTGCCGGCGATCGCTGCGGTAGAAACGTTCTCGAAAATATCGTGCCGCGAGTAAACTTCCCGAGCTGTTTCAAGATGTTAGAGGGATGTATTTTCACTTCCTTGCCCGTATAATTGCGGCCTTGTGGGGCAGTAGCTGTGCGCTGCCGACTTGGGCGCATGGTTCGATCGAGCCATGCGGCCACAACCGGCGGCGAGACTCGAGCGACCAACGGCATTCTCCGGAACATGCCGGCCATGCTGACATCACGCCGGTTGTTTGACCGACTCCCAATTTCAGCAAAGGAATCCCATGATTTTGGTAACGGGCGGCGCCGGTTTCATCGGCGCCAACTTCGTGCTTGACTGGCTGGCTCAATCCGACGAGGCGGTGCTGAACGTCGACAAGCTGACGTACGCGGGCAACCTCGGCACGCTGAAGTCGTTGCAGGGGAATCCGAAGCACGTGTTCGCGCGCGTCGACATCTGCGATCGCGCCGCAATCGACGCGCTGTTGGCGCAACACAAGCCGCGCGCGATCCTGCACTTCGCAGCCGAAAGCCACGTCGACCGCTCGATTCACGGTCCGGCCGATTTCGTGCAGACGAACGTGGTCGGCACCTTCACGCTGCTCGAGGCCGCGCGCCAGTACTGGAGCGCGCTCGACGCCGACGTGAAGGCCGCGTTCCGCTTCCTGCACGTGTCGACGGACGAAGTGTTCGGCTCGCTGTCGGCGACCGATCCGCAGTTCTCCGAGACGACGCCGTACGCGCCGAACAGCCCGTACTCGGCGACGAAGGCGGGCTCCGATCATCTCGTGCGCGCGTATTACCATACGTACGGGCTGCCGGTGCTGACGACGAACTGCTCGAACAACTACGGTCCGTATCAATTCCCCGAGAAGCTGATTCCGCTGATGATCGCGAATGCGCTTGCCGGCAAGCCGTTGCCCGTCTACGGCGACGGACAGAACGTGCGCGACTGGCTGTATGTCGGCGATCACTGCAGCGCGATTCGCGAGGTGCTCGCGCGGGGCGTGCCGGGCGAGACGTACAACGTCGGCGGCTGGAACGAGAAGAAGAACCTGGACGTCGTGCATACGCTGTGCGATCTGCTCGACGAAGCGCGGCCGAAGGCGGCGGGTTCGTACCGCGATCAGATCACGTACGTGACCGATCGCCCGGGCCACGATCGCCGCTATGCGATCGACGCGCGCAAGCTTGAGCGCGAACTGGGCTGGAAGCCGGCCGAGACGTTCGAGACTGGCCTCGGGAAAACCGTGCGCTGGTACCTCGACAATCAGGAGTGGGTCGACGAGGTGGCGTCGGGCGACTACCGCAAGTGGGTCGAAACGAACTACGCGCAACGCGCGTAAAGGTTGAATCGATGGCGCGCAAGGGCATAATTCTCGCCGGCGGTTCCGGCACGCGGCTGTATCCGATCACGCACGCCGTGTCGAAGCAACTGCTGCCGGTCTACGACAAGCCGATGATCTACTACCCGCTGTCTACGTTGATGGTGGCGGGCATCCGCGACGTGCTGATCATCTCGACGCCGCAGGACACACCGCGCTTCGAGGCGATGCTGGGCGACGGCAGCCAGTGGGGGATGAGCATCCGCTATGCGGTGCAGCCGTCGCCGGACGGGCTCGCGCAGGCGTTCATCATCGGCCGAGAATTCGTCGGCAACGATCCGTCGACGCTGATTCTCGGCGACAACATCTTCTACGGCCACGATCTCGCGAAGCAGCTCGAGCGTGCGTCGGAGCACGAATCAGGCGCGACGGTGTTCGCCTACCACGTGCACGATCCGGAGCGCTACGGCGTCGTCGAGTTCGACCGCGATTTCCGCGCGCTGTCGATCGAGGAGAAGCCCGCGAAGCCGCGTTCGAACTACGCGGTGACGGGGCTGTACTTCTACGACGACCAGGTGTGCGACATCGCGGCGGACATCAAGCCGTCCGCGCGCGGCGAGCTGGAGATCACCGACGTGAATTCCCGCTATCTCGCCGCGGGCGCGCTCAACGTCGAAATCATGGGGCGCGGTTATGCGTGGCTCGATACGGGCACGCACGATTCGCTGATCGAAGCGGCGACGTTCATCGCGACGCTGCAAAAGCGCCAGGGGCTCGTCGTCGCGTGTCCCGAGGAGATCGCGTACCGCCGGCAGTGGATCGACGCGGAGCAGGTGCTGAAGCTCGCGCAGCCGCTCGCGAAGAACGGCTACGGACAATATCTGAAACACATTCTCACGGATCAAGTCGCATGGCCATCCAAGTAACGCCGACGGCGCTGCCTGAAGTCAAGATTATCGAGCCGAAGGTGTTCGGCGACGCGCGGGGCTTCTTCTTCGAAAGCTTCAACGCGCGGGAATTCGCCGAGCAGGTGGAGGCGGGCGTCGAGTTCGTCCAGGACAATCATTCGCGCTCGGCGAGGGGCGTGCTGCGCGGGCTGCACTATCAGATCCAGCATGCGCAGGGCAAGCTCGTGCGCGTGGTCGAAGGCGAAGTGTTCGATGTCGCGGTCGACATCCGCAAGAGCTCGCCGAATTTCGGCAAATGGGTGGGCGTCGTGCTGTCGAGCGACAACCATCGGCAGTTGTGGGTGCCGCCCGGTTTCGCGCACGGCTTCGTCGTGCTGTCGGAGGCTGCGCAGTTCCTCTACAAGACGAACGATTACTGGTATCCCGAATTCGAGCGGAGCATCGTGTGGAACGATCCGGCGATCGGGATCGAATGGCCGATCGATTTCGAGCCGCTGCTTGCGGCGAAGGATGCGGCGGGCAAGCGTTTTGTCGACGCCGAACATTACGCATGAGGTGGGCATGACGGTACGCGAGCGGGTGATTCTGCTGACGGGAATCAACGGGCAGGTCGGTCACGAACTAGCTCGTAGTTTGCAAGGCCTGGGTCGAGTCGTCGCGTTTGATCGGTGCGAACTCGACTTGTCGGATCTGGACGCGACGCGTCGGGTCGTGAGGGACGTTGCACCTGACTGGATCGTGAATCCGGCGGCTTACACTGCGGTCGACAAGGCGGAAGCAGACGTGGCTGCGGCAATGCGCCTGAATGCAGAGGTCCCCGGCTTGTTGGCCGAGGAAGCGAAGCGTCTCGGCGCCGCGCTCGTCCATTACTCGACCGATTATGTATTCGATGGCACGAAGGTGGGTGCCTACGTCGAGGATGATCGCGTCAATCCGCAGAATGTTTACGGCAAGGGCAAACTGGCCGGCGAGCAGGCCGTCGTGGCTTCCGGCTGTCATCACTTGATTTTCCGCACAAGCTGGGTGTATGGAACCCGCGGTCGGAATTTTCTGCTCACGATGCTGCGACTCGGGGCGGAGCGCGAGGAGTTGAGCGTCGTGGCCGACCAGTTTGGCGCGCCGACATGGTCGCGCACGATCGCGGAGTTGACCGCACATGTGCTCGCACAATCGGTAGTAACAGGTGCCCAGCAAGTCGATTGGTGGGGAGAACGTTCCGGCGTATATCACCTTACGGCGGGAGGCGTGACGTCCTGGCATGCGTTTGCCGAGGCGATCTTCGCATTTTCCGATTTGATGAATAAGCCGATTGTGCGTGCGATTCTGTCGTCGTCCTACCCAACGCCGGCGGTGCGGCCGCTCAATTCCCAGCTTTCGAATCAAAGGTTGGCCGAGACTTTTGGCGTGTCTGCACCAGATTGGCGCGACGCGCTGCGACTATGCCTGGAAACGGATTGAGCGACGCTGTCGGTGATTGGCCGCGTACTGGTGCGGTGATCGTTTTTTTTCACCCCGACGAAGTATGCATTGCGAGGGCCAATCGTCTTGCTAACGCGATGCATTGTGTGGTCG
The DNA here is from genome assembly GCF_001523835.1 of Burkholderia sp. ABCPW 14. Classification (NCBI taxonomy): domain Bacteria; kingdom Pseudomonadati; phylum Pseudomonadota; class Betaproteobacteria; order Burkholderiales; family Burkholderiaceae; genus Burkholderia; species Burkholderia sp. ABCPW 14. The sequence continues at coordinate 128,336 of NZ_LOVS01000055.1, forward strand.
TCGACAATACGCCCGTCGCCCGGGAGCGCGATGCAATTGGCTTGTCCGAGTCGATCGAGTACGTGGCGAACGGCGAGAATCTGGGCATTGCAGCCGCGCTGAACCGAGGTGTCGGCGCACTGATTCGCGGCGGTTTCGAGATAGCTATTCTTTTCGACCAGGACAGCGATCCGCCGATGAACCTGCTCTCGGAGTTGCCGCGCGTCTTGATGGGCACGAATGCTACGGGTCTGCAGGTGGCGCTTGCCGGTCCGGCTTACGAGGATCGCCGGTTGCGCGGCGTCGCGCCGTTCGTTCGCTTCGGGTGGGGCAAGCTCAAGCGTATTCCGCCCGTCGGCGACGTGCCCATTGATGTCGACTTTCTCATCACGTCGGGCTCTTGCATCAATCTTGCTTGCTGGTCGGACATTGGCGTGATGGACGAAGCACTATTCATTGATTTCGTCGATCTCGAATGGTGCGTGCGAGCCAAGCAAAAGGGGTATCGGGTCGTCGGAGTGCCATGGCTTCGGATGACTCATGAACTCGGCGGTGAGCCGGTTCGCGTGCTGGGCCGCGCCTATCCGATGCACGGACCGTTGCGGCACTATTACCAGTTCCGCAACGTGGTCGCATTAGTCAAGCGGGCGTCGATGCCGCTGACGTGGAAGACGACGGAACTCGTCAAGTTGCCGGTCCGTCTGCTGGTTTACTGCTTTTTTCCCACCGATAGGAAAGCACACCTGAAGATGGCATGGCGCGGCATTGTTGACGGTTGGCGCGGCCGACTCGGAGCATACCGCGCCCATTGATTTTCTCGAGAATCGACTGACCGACGCAGTTCAGTCGAACATGCGCACGCGCGGCGGATCGGCGAGCGTGAAGGGTAAAACGTCAGTGCCTAGCGATAGATTCGGGTTGTAGGCAGGATCGCGTTCGAGCGCGGCCCCCCAGCGTTGCTCCATCCAGTCGACTTCCCTTGCAAAGCGTGCGTACTTCTCCGGCGCCATGTCAGAGCCGCGCGTCGCCGATTCGTGGTGATAGAGCTCGGCGTAAGGCGTCCACACGTTTGCGTAACCTGCTTCGCGAACCCGCAAGCAGAAGTCGACATCATTAAATGCGACGGCGAGTTCCTCGTTCATCCCGCCGACTTCGTCGAATACAGACTTTCGAATCACGAGGCAGGCGGCGGTGACCGCAGACAGATTCTGCATCGTCACTGCACGATTGAAATATCCGAGATGCCCACGCCTCAACATGTGATGCATATGACCAGCGATGCCGCCGAGGCCGAGCAGAACACCGCCGTGCTGGAGCACGTCGTTCGGATACCAGAGCGCAGCGCCGACCGCGCCGTTGCCAGGCTGTGACGCGAGGCCCACCATCTCATCAAGCCAATCGGGCGAGATAACCTCGGTATCGTTGTTCAGCAGGCAGAGATAGGCACCGGTCGACACGGCCGCCGCGCGATTGTTCAACGCGGAAAAGTTGAATGGTGAATCGTCGCGCAGAATCCGGACGTTCGGCCGCTGTCCGATTTCGGCGAAGTACGCGAGCGTTTCGTTTTCGAAACTGCCGTTATCGACAACAATGATCTCATAGTTGGGGTAGAGCGTTTTTTGCAGGACGCTGTCAATGCACTGCCGCACGAGGGCGACGCCATCCCGAGTCGGAATGACGATCGAAACTCGTGGCGCTGGGCTTGGAATCGTATAGCGAATACGCAGGATGCCGAGCGAATCGAATGGCTGTTCGACCGTGGCCGCAATGCTGGTCCGCTTCAGATGCTCGTCGACGGCGCGAAGCGCCGCTTGCGCTGCGTAGGGTTTTGCGTCACGGGTCCCGGCGGTACTGCTCGGCGTGATCCGCCAGTGATAGAGCACATGCGGAATATGGACCACCGTGGCGTGCCCGGCGATTTCGACACATCGCCACGCCAGGTCGTAATCCTGGCTGCCCTCGAAGCCCGGGCGAAAGCCGCCTGCGGCTTTGACCAGCGCCGTCTCAATGACGCCGAGGTGTGAGAACATGTTCTGCGTCGCGAACATCGCCGGATTCCAATCGCTCTTGAAATACGGCATCGTCCGCTTGCCGTCCTCGGTGAGCTTATCCTCGTCGCTATAGAACATGCGTGCGTCGGGGTGGCGATTCATGTATTGGGCGACGACGAACAGCGCATGGGCGGGCAGGATGTCATCGTGATCGAGCAGCGCAATGTACTCGCCTGTCGCAAGCGTCAGCGCACTGTTGCTGGCTTCAGAGATATGGCCGTTCGTTTCGCGGAACACGGCCTTGATTCGCACATCTTCGGCTTGGTGCTGGCGGATGATCCGACCAGGCGCGTCACTTGTCGACGCGTCGTCGGCAAGGCAAAGTTCCCAGTGCGGATAGATTTGTGTGCGCACCGACCGGATCATCGCGTCCAGCAGCGACGGGTCGCTGTTGTATGTCGGCACGACGATCGAAATCACCGGTTTGCGCTTGAAGGCCTGCATCAGCATCTGTGCTTTCAGGCGCTGCGCATCACCGAGCGTGTCGTATTTGTCGATCCATGCGTGATAGACAGCGTCGGACGGCGGGGCGTCAGCAAATCCCATGCCGCCGCGCAAACGTCGAAGGCGAGCGAAAAAGCCACCAAGGCCTTCGCGGCGAAGCGCTTTGCCGTAGTACATGAACGCGCCCGCATAATTGCCCTGAACGTTTGCTTGCCGCTGAATTGTCTCGCTGACGATGCGCACGATTCGCGCGACGGCCGCGATCTGCCTCAATGGTGCGGTGATGCGCCAGGATACGGATTGGCGCAGCGTAGCCAATTCGCGTTCCAATTGCTCGCGTTTGCTTTCCGCCGACAGGTGGCGCACGAGGTCCGCGCGAAGGGTGACGAGTTCGTGCTCGAGTTCGGCGATGCGTTGAATTGCATTGCTTCGTTCTGGCTCGTGCTCAGCGCCCGCAAGCGTATCGCTATGAGTTGGCGCGGTGGCCTGGAGATTGGAAGGTTGGCCGGATGTCATGTATGTTGGGCTGCATACGCAAGTCGAGTTGGACGGAGCGCTTCGCGGCCGCGCCGCTCAAATTTCCCCAGCGGACTCGCGAACGTAGAGATCGATGCGGCTCATCGGTACGCCGATGAGGCCGGTCGCCACGCGGGACGCTTCGGACTTCACGATCAAAGCGTCGTGAATGCAATCGGCGACTTCGATTGGCCCGTTTTTGCAGGTCGTGCAGAAAACGGAGAATGCGTATTCGCCAGGAGGCAGAATCGGCATGTCGAACCGAAACTCGGCCATGATCGCGGGGCTCGCGTGTGCGTCAGCCTCGTCCGCAACCTGTGCGAACGAAGTGTCGTCGCCGAAAAGCGGTTCGCCGAGCCTATCTTTGACAAAAAACGCAATGGTGGGCGTTGAGCCGCAGTTGGGGCGTCGTACGAGGATACGAAGCACGACGTGCTCGCTGCCGATTACCCACGCGATAGGCGCGCCGTTTTCGTTGGTCAGGTGTGCCGATTCGATAAGCTCGCGAGTGCGGTGGATGGGAAGCGTATGCGGATCGATGCATATCCCTGTGTTTTGCGGGACAGGGACTGTTTTGCGCAACGGAAAAAGCAGCCGTTGATCCGCCGTCGCGATGTCCGAGTCGCGCTCGGCCTGATCAACCGACGCCTTCGCGCTCACTTTCTCGTCATGCTGCCATGTGACGCCTTCGCCTTGCTGCTGCTTGTAGAACGCCTCGAAGTAGTGAGTGCATACTGCCTTGGCGCTACCCGATTCAAGTATCTGACCGCGATCGAGCCAAATGACGCGGTCGCACAACCCGCGGATCGCGGACGCGTCGTGACTTACGAAGAGTACCGTTCCGGTTTGCTGGAAACGCCGCAGAAAGCGCATGCACTTCTGGGTGAAGAAGGCATCGCCGACCGCCAACGCTTCGTCGACGACGAGAATGTCGGCGTCGACGTGCGCGATCACCGCGAACGCGAGGCGCACGAACATGCCGCTCGAATAAATCTTGACCGGTTGATCGATGAAGTGTCCGATGTCGGCGAACGCGATGATGTCTTCGACGCGGGCGTCGATCTGCTCACGCGTCAACCCGTGAAGCTGGCCGTTGATGTAGATATTCTCGCGGCCAGTATATTCGGCGTCGAAGCCGGAGCCGAGTTCCAGCAACGCGGCAATGCGACCATTCGTGCGCACGTCGCCTGTCGTTGGCGCGAGCGTTCCGCACACGATCTGTAGCAGAGTACTCTTGCCGGAGCCGTTGCGTCCGATGATCCCAACCGTTTCGCCACGGGCGATCTCGAAGTCGACGTCCTTGAGTGCCCAGAACATGCGAACGCAAGATCGTGCGTGCGTGAGCAGCCTGCGCCTTAGCGTGGCTAGCGGCGCGATGCCGCCCAGCAATCCGTAGACGCTTCGCTTCAGGCGATCGGCCGGCTTGTTGTACGACTCGAAACCCTTGCTCAGCGAAGTAGCGCGGATGACGACTTCAGATGACATCTGCAAAGCCCCTGCGGGTTTTTTGGAACCAGGCGAATCCGATCCAGGCGATGATTGCCGCCATCACCGAATAGGAAATCCAGTGATTCCAGTCGATCATGCGACCCCAGACGAGCACATCGCGACTTTGCTCGATCGGGAACGTCATGGGATTTAAATAGACGAATCCTCGAAACCGCTCCGGCAGAGAGGAAACCGGAAAGAAAACCGGTGACAGGAACATCAGCGCCGTGATGGCGATGCCGACCGTTTGGCCGATGTCGCGCAAATAGACCCCCGTCGCGGCAAGCATCCAGCTCACGCCCATGATGAAGACGCAAAGGGGGGCGAGGACGATTGGAAACAGCAAGGCGGTTGTGGGTACGGTGCCAACGATGAACCATTCGGCAACGAGGAGAATGAGCACGCTGACGCAGAGGTGGAACAAAGCTGACAGTAGAGTCACACATGGCAGGACTTCGAGCGGAAACACGATTTTCTTGACGAAGTTCGTATTCGACAGGATCTGCGATGGCGCACGGTTGATGCATTCCGAGAACAGGTTGAACATGATCATGCCGGCGAATAGTACGACTGCGAACTCGCCTTTCGACGCGCTGTGCGCGGAATCGCTCCAGCGCGACTTGAAGACCTCGCTGAACACGAATGTATAGACGCTTAGCATCATGATCGGCGTGAGCAACGACCAGAGTATGCCGAGGAACGATCCTTTGTAGCGTCCGACGGCGTCGCGCCGTGCAAGATCGAACATCAGACGCCGGTTCTTCACCAGCGATGCGGCGAGGTATCGCGGCGAAACGCTAAAGCTTTGCATAGATTCGATTGGCTATCTCAGCGGAAATGACAAAGGATATCGGGCATTTAAGCGATCGGCGCGACGGCTGGTCGCAACTTCGCGGGCATGGAGCAAGGGCGCCGGCATCTGTGTTGACTATCTCGAGGCGGCGTTGCGGGGCGAGGGCTCACTCGGCACGCGCAATTATCTCACACTGGATTTGCAGTTGATCGGGCGGGGCTTCGACACTGTTTGTGTCGAAGTGTAAATGCTGAAATCGGTTGCGCATGCCGGAGGGGCCGGATCGTGCACCGACGTGGCAATGTCACAGTCGCAGTAGCCCGTGGGATTTGGATGCCCGGCGCGTAGCCGCGAGCAGCGAACGAGGCCTACGCAGAATTTCCCATATTGTGAAATGGAGAAACGAGGTAGAATCACGGCCTATTTGCCATCGGCGTCGTTTCCCACGGCCGAAGCGTCACCTTTCGCGGGCGAGCATGTCGCACTCGGTTCGCATTGCGACGCGCGAAGCCGCCTCGGGACCAACAGTTTACATGCCTGAAAACATAGCAATCGAAGCTATCCAGATCAGCAAGGGGTTCGCGTCATACGAACGGCCTGCCGATCGGCTGAAAAGAAGTGTGCTTGGAGCCGCAGCCAGGTTCGCGCCGAATGCGGCCGCGCGCAGTGCGGCACATCGCCGTGCGGACACGCTTTCAAACATGTTTTGGGCACTGCGCGACGTGAGCTTTTCCGTGGCCGCAGGCGAGACGGTCGGCATCATCGGTCGCAATGGCTCGGGCAAGAGCACGCTTTTGCAGATCGTGTGCGGGACGCTGGCACCGACGGCAGGAGACATCGTGGTTCGCGGAAAGGTGGCTGCGCTCCTCGAACTCGGCTCCGGCTTCGACGTCGAATACACGGGCCGCGAGAACATCTATCTGAACGCGCAGTTGTACGGGCTGTCGCGTCAGCAGATTGACGAGCGCTACGATTCGATCGTGGCGTTCGCCGACATTGGCGACTTCATCGATCAACCGGTCAAGACCTATTCGAGTGGCATGTTCGTGCGCCTGGCGTTCGCAGTGATTGCACACGTCGATGCGGACATCCTGATCATCGACGAGGCGCTTGCCGTGGGCGACGCCTTCTTCAATCAGAAGTGTTACCGGTTTCTTCATGTCTTCAAGAAGCACGGAACCATTCTGTTCGTCAGCCATGATACGTCGACGATCAAGAAACTGTGCTCGAAGGTAATCTGGATCGATAGCGGACGAATCGTTGCCGAGGGCGACCCTGCTGAAGTCTGTACTGCGTACTTGGAGGCGCGACATGGGGCGTCGAGTGCGCGGACTGCCAGCGGTGCGCAGCGTGTCGAGCCGAAGCAGGTGCCCGCTGCGCACGACCAGCGTCGAGACATCATTAATGCATCGCCGCTGCGCAATGACATTCAGGTGCTGCCATTCGATCACCATGCACGGGCGTTCGGCTCCGGCGGCGCGCAGATTGTCGACGTCTCGTTCGTCGATGGCGAGAAGCGGCGGCTCGAGTGGATCGTCGGTGGCGAGGCCGTGACGTTGCGCGTCGCCATCAAGGTGGACGATGCACTCGTGTCGCCCATCGTTGGCTTCTTTCTGAAGAATGAGCGGGGGCAGGAACTGATCGGAGATAATACCTACGCGAGTTACGCAGACAGGCCGGTTCGCTGTGACGGGGACACTACGCTTTGCGCGGAGTTTTCGTTCTTGATGCCCGTCTTGCCCGTAGGGCGTTTCTCGATCAATGTGGCCGTGGCGGAAGGCACGCAATACGATCACATCCAACTCCATTGGATTCATGATGCGCTGCCGCTCGACGTGCATACGTCGAGGGTCAGGCACGCGCTCGTCGGTGTGCCGATGGTGCACGTCGAAGTTTCGCCGGCATCGTAGTGACGGGCGGATCCGATCGCGTCGCGTGATTGTCGCCGCTACCAGCGGAGGACGGCGGAGCAAATAATGAGATCAGTTCATCCAGGCTACGCCAGTTAGTAGAGCAGGATTTTTCAACATGACAATGCAAGCCCGAAGGTTTCGATTCAAAGGTGCAGAAAACGGCCACGAGTTTACCGGTGAGCGTTATCTGCCTGGGGTGGGCGGCCCGATTCAATACGAGCACTATCATCGCTATCTCTTCTCGACGGGGCTCTGCGCGGGCAAGGATGTGCTCGACATCGCGTCCGGGGAGGGCTATGGGTCGGCACTGCTCGCGCAAGCTGCGAAGTCCGTGATCGGCGTCGATATCGACGCGCGAGCCGTACAGAACGCACGCGTCAGGTATGGCGACCAGGCCAATTTGCGATTCGAATACGGTAGCGCGACAAGCATCCCGCTGCCGGATGCTTCGGTCGACATACTCAATTCGTTCGAGACGCTAGAGCATTTCCGTGAGCACGAGGCTTTCATGCGCGAGGCCCGTCGCGTGCTGAAACCCAATGGTCTGATGATAATTTCGACACCCAATCGACCGATCTATTCGCCGTCGGGTGCGCCGCCGAACGAATATCACGTACGCGAACTCGATCGCGACGAGTTCGTCGAATGGTTGAAGAGTGGATTCATGCATTTCGTTCTCTTCGAGCAGAAGCCGATCGCGGGTTCCGTGCTGCAGCGAGAAGGGAGGGTGGGCGCACGCGAGATCCATTGCTGGTCGGAAACTTCGATCGGCGAATACCGTTCGACGCTCGGCGTCGTGGATCCGGTCTATTTCATCGCGATCGCATCCGACGGCCCGATTCCGGAGCCGGACGACGATCTCCTGGACGGCGGCGTGTCATTCGGCCGTTACGACAACGCCCGCAACGATCAGATCGGCGCTCAAGGCGCCGAGATCGTGCGCTTGACGACCGAGACGATGAGCCGTGCTGACGAAATCGGCCGTCTGGTGGCCGACACTGTCAGACTGACCGAAGAGGTGCTAAAGCGCGATGCGGAAATCGGTCGTCTAACGGTCGAAACCGTGAGACTTAATGAAGTCATCATCGAGTGCAACGCGCAGATCGCGAAGCTCACGAGCGAACTGGGCCGCCTGAGGGGGGGGGGGAATGTGCCTCGGGCGGTTATCGCCGCGCAGCCTGCCGACGCAATGCCCGTTCGGGAAGTGCTGAATGCGCTCGCTGAGCAGAAAGAAGTGTCGAGGCAGCTGCTGTCGCAAGTCGACGAAATGGCGGGGTATGTGAAGCGCGCGAACGCGGGTGGGGTTGGTTCGCTGCACGCGTTTGCTGCAGGGCCGGCGGCTGAACCCGCGATCGAGCCTTCGATAGCGGCGCTGCTGCGTGAGAACGAAGATCTGCGCCAACAAGCCGACATGATTTTCCGCTCGGCCTCTTGGCGCGTCACGAAACCGTTGCGTTTTGCTGCGCGGCGTCTGCGCACGGCTCGCCAGCGGCAAGCTTCGGCACGTTCGGATGCTGTTCCGGGAGGCCGTGTCGCCGAGGCCGTCATATCCACCGCCGTATCGGCGAGCACGCTGCGTCGATTCGAGCAATCTGCCGTACCGCGCGCGATCGTGGTCGTTCAATCGACCGGTCGCGGCAAGGCGCTCGACCACTGTCTCGCTGCGTTGAGTCAGCATACGACGTCGGTTCCGTTCCAGGTATTGCTGGCCGGTCCGGCAGACGCGCGGCTCGTGGCCGACAGTGGGGTCCGCGCACTTGCGATCGTGGAGGCGGGGATGTCGCTCGCCACGCTGGCCGAGTTCATCGCGTCGCCGGACGAGGCATTTGTCGTGTTGATTTCGGAAGATCTTGCTGCACATCCCGGTTGGCTTGAGGCGATTGACGAGGTCTTCGCGCGCTTTCCCGATGCGGCGGCCGTGACTGGGCTCGTGCTCAACAGGCACGGGCAGGTGCGGGCGGCAGGCGCCGTTGTCGATGCGAGCGCTCGGATGAAGCCGTTCGGCGTCGGCTTGGCGGCGGACAACCCGTTGATTCGCACCGTCGTTCCGGTGAAGGCGGCGAGCCCCGGGATCATCGCAATCCGCAAGCGCATCTGGGACGATATCGCAAGCGCGTTCGATCACGTGCCGCCGGTTTCAACTGGTCTTGTGTTGATTGCGCTCGAACTCGCCAAGCGCGGTGCGAATACGTATCTGCAGCCGTTCGCGCGGTTTACCGCACATGGTCCGGACGAGTGCGCCGACGTTCCCGTCAGTTCTACATGGGATGATGCGCATCAACGCTGGTCGCTTCGGCAGCGTTACGAAAAATTGTTCCGCGCTGATCGGGCGTTCGGTGACGTGCTGCCGCTGTCGCATCGCCCGAAGATCGTGATCGTCGATGCGTTCGTGCCGAAGCCCGATCAAGACTCCGGATCGGTCGACGCGTACTGGTACATGCGCATCTTCCGCGAGTTCGGATTCGACGTAAGTTTCATCGCCGCCTTCGAGCAGACGCCAGTCGAAAGCTATGCGGACGCGCTTCGGCGCTGGGGCGTGCGCGTGCAATATGCTACCGATCTTCCGTCGCTCAATCGTCTCGTGACAGAAGAAGCGAAGGGCGCCGCGGTTGTGATCGCACAGCGCATCATTGTCGCGCGACACGTGATCGAGCCGCTTCGCCATGATGTGCCGGGTATCAAGATCGTGTTCGGCACAGTCGACTTGCATTATCTGCGGGAAGAGCGAGCGGCGATTCTCGAGCGTTCGCCGGAGGCTCTCGAAGAGGCGCTGCTGTTGCGGCGAGCGGAGATTCAGGCGGTGTCCGAGGCCGACGCGACAATCGTCGTCAGCCGCCTCGAGGGCGACATCCTCAGAGACATCGTGCCGGACGCGAACGTACATCGAATTCCGATTCCGCGCTTGCCTACTCGGTCGACCCGTTCGTTCGACGAGCGCTCGGGCGTGCTGTTTGTCGGCGGTTTTGCTCACCGTCCCAACGTCGATGCCGTGAAGTTCCTGGTAAAGGACATTTGGCCGCTCGTGCGCCGGCGTTTGCCGGATGCGGAATTGCGCATCGTGGGTAGCGGTACGACAGATGAAGTGCGCACGCTCGATAACCCTGTCGCCGGCGTGACGATCGTCGGTTTCGTGGAGAACCTTGGAGAAGTGATGGACGCCGCGCGAGTTTCAGTCGCGCCGCTGCGTTTCGGTGCAGGAATCAAAGGCAAGGTTGTGTCCAGTCTATTGCACGGGCTACCGTGCGTACTGAGCAAGGTGGCGAGCGAGGGGATGGGGCTCGTCGCTGGCGAGCAGGTGCTCGAGGGCGACGGCGCGGAGGAGATCGCCGATGCGATCGTGAAACTGCACGAAGATCGCCAGCTTTGGCAGCATGTCGCCGATGCCGGCTTTGTGGCGGCTGCCGCCGAGTATTCCGTGGAGAGCGTCGCGAACCTGTTGTCGGGTTTGCTCGACTCCATCGGAGTCAAGGCGGGCTCCCGCAAACTCCGGTCGAACGCGTTCGATATTCACTGACGAAATCACTGGACTTCATTCAAATTCATGTTGCGCTCCTTGCTTTCAATGTTTCGTAAGCCGCCGCAGCGTCGCCCGCGTTCGGACGGCCGACTCGGCGTCGTGATCGAATTGGCGTCGTTCGATAAAGGCGGTCTTGAGAAAGTGGTGCTCGACTCGGCGATCGCATTCGATAGAAACCGATTCGACGTAACGATCGTCACGCCGGGCAAGGTTGGGCATCTCGGCGCTGTTGCGCGCGACGCGGGTTTGACGGTGGTCGGTCTGCCGTCTTCGAACACGCTTGCGGCGTACGAGCGCGTGCTCCGTGAATTGACCGCAGATGTCTCGATGTCGCACTTCTCGGATACCGGTTATCCGCTGTTCGCGCGGCTCGGCATTCCGAACATCACGTTCATCCACAATGTTTACGCGTTCTTTTCGGACGCGCAGGCGCAGTCGTTCGCGAGCAACGACCGGTACGTGGATCGCTACGTGTCGGTCTCGAAAAATGCGACGCGTTACGCGGTGCAGAAGCTCGGCGTATCGGAGAGCAAGGTCGTGACCGTGCCGAACGGGTTGATCCTTTCGGAGCACGAATCGAGGGAGAGGAAACCGGCAAAGCTGACACGCGCGCAGCTAGGTCTCGCCGACACGGATTACGTCTTCGCGAACGTTGCGTCCTATAATTTGCACAAGGGACACTACGTGATGGCGGACGCGATGCGCCATTTGCTGACGCGCCGACAGGACGTAAAGATACTGTGCGTTGGCAATGTTATCTTCCCGCCGCACGTTGACGCGCTGCGCCAGTATCTTGTCGAACATGGACTCGAGCAGCATATTCTGATGCCGGGTTATTTCCCCGATGTCGAGGACGTGCATCGAATGGCGGATGCTTTTCTTCTGCCGTCGTTCATCGAAGGGTGGAGCATCGCAATGAACGAGGCGATGTTCTATCAAAAGCCGATGATCCTGACCGACACCGGCGCGTCGGCGGAAGTGATCGAGAACGGCGATGTTGGCATACTGATTCCAAACGAATACGGCGATACGCCGAACCTGAACTCGAAACTGCTGGATGAACTTGCCTATGTGCCTCGGCAGTATGCGATCGCTCCGCGCCTTGCCGATGCGATGGACGAGATGGCATCGAATGCCGACGTGTGGCAAAAGCGCGGCATGCTTGGTCGTTGCAAGATCTATGAGCGATTCGATTTCGCGAATATCGTCAAGCGGTACGAGGAAATCATCGAGGGCGCAGTGAAGGCCGCGAATCGCTGAGCGGCGTGAGAGGGGGCACATGATCCATTCGTTGAAGTCGTTCTGCCGTTTCGTCCGCTGGCGTTTCAAGCCGGCAGTGTGTTTTTATCTCGGCAATCACCTCTTCATGAACTACATGCCGTATCGCATCCGGCATTGGTTTTTGCGGCGATTCTGCCAGGTGCGGATCGGCCGGGATTCGAGCATTGCGATGGGATGCTTCGTTACCGGCTATCACATCTCGATCGGCGACAACACCGTCGTCAACCGCTACACGTATCTCGACGGCCGCGTGCCGCTGACGATCGGGAACAACGTCAACATTTCACACTACACGTTGATCCAGACCTTGACGCACGATCCGCAGAATCCGGATTTCGTGTGTCTATGCAAACCGGTGGTGATCGAGGATCACGCGTGGATCGGCGCGCGCGCGATCATTTGTCCCGGCGTACACATCGGCGAAGGGGCGGTTGTCGGTGCGGGGGCGGTCGTGACGCGTGACGTGGCGCCTTATACGATCGTCGGCGGAAATCCCGCGCGCTTCATCAAGGAACGAACGAGAGATTTGCACTACCGATCGCGCTACTTCCCGTTCTTCGATACCGATATTCAATGAACGAAGCACCGGCCGCTTGCGACCGGTCAGCATATACTGATTGACGAATATGTCGATTTTCCGATTCTGTCGTGCGACCTCTGCGGGAGCAGTAGAGGCCGCCACCATCTCGGTCGTGATCCCTCTCTACAATCATGCCCGTTACATCGAAAGCGCGCTGGATAGCGTGCTGTCGCAGACGTCGCAGGCCGACGAGATCATTCTGATCGACGACGGTTCGTCCGACAACGGCTTTGACATCGCGCAGCGCGTGCTGTCGAAGATTCCAAAGGCGAAGGCGTATCGACAAGACAACGCTGGAGCGCATAACACGATCAATCGCGCGATTGGCTTGAGCCGCGGTGACTTTGTCGCCGTTCTCAACTCCGACGACGTTTTTGTACCTACCAAACTCGCGCGTTGCAGAGCGATCGTGCGCGAGCAACCCGGCGTCGGTCTCATTGCGGGGCGAGTCAGCATCATGGATGACAACGGCGTTAGGCAGCATAGCGGCGCCGCGATCGATTGGCTGAGGCGGGCGCAGCAGTTCCTCGACGACACTAAGCTTGTTCAACTGGCGCTCCTGAACGAGAATTTTGTCGCGACGACGTCGAACATGGTGTTCGACCGTGCGCTGTGGCAAGCTGCGGGTGGTTTCCAGCCGTTGCGGTACTGCCATGATCTCGATTTCCTGATGTTTGCGTTTGCACACAGTTCAGTGTGTGTCGATGGCGATCATGAGCATATTGTCTACCGAGTGCACGAGCGCAATACGATCAAGGAAGATCTGAGCAAAGTACGGATCGAAATTGCGGCCGTGATTGCCCAAGCATTGGCAATGTCCGGTCCGAGGCTCTTTTCCACCGAGTTGGGCGCGGCGGATTTGGCCGCGTTCAAGCGTTTTCTCGACAACAAGGGCATGACGGAACTGCTGTGCTTCTTTCAGACGACGCTGCCCGCCTTTCCGACACGGGCGGCATTCTACGAATACGCCATCGACCCGCGTCACGCGGAAGCCTTTGGATCGACGGTGATTGGTTGACGATTGGAGCGTGATCGATGCCGTCGGCTCGTGAGCGTAAACGGTGTCATTGGTGGCGCAGCAAGGCGAGGGCGCGTTGGTGCCGTGGCCTTGCCAACGCGCACGCTCAGAGGTAGCCGAATGCTGCCATTGCCTCGGCCGCCGTGGTGACGCAATGGCGGTTGATCTCTGGCGGGAGTTCGTTTTGCCAGGACTGCGCCCGTTCCTTGAGGAAGGGCTGCGACAGGTTCAAATGGCTCTGATCGTTGCGCAACACAGGCGCTCGTTGCGTATTGTCGAGCATGTTTTCCTCGAACGGCAGGCCGAGGAAAAACGTAGTGCAAGACAGTGCGATGCGCGGATCGGACACGAGGTCTTCGTAGCGAACGAGCAGATAGTTCGTTCGCCCCTGCATCGCTTTGAAAAGATGCAGGTTGGTGTAGTTCCAGAGGCGGGGGAAGTACTCGTCGATCCCCTGAGGGGCCCACGTCACATTTCTCAGCGATGCCATCGCGCCGCGAACGTCGCGGACGATGTGGATGAACTTGAGATTTGAGTTGAGCAGGCCGACCTGTTCGAGCTTACGGATGGACAGCAGGTCGTCCGGGGTCTTGTCGCCGCAGACGTGTTTGCCCGTGTTGCTTGCGATGCGGCCGTAGATCGCTGACAGGACGCCCGCGAGCGTCGGTTCGGCTTGCGCAAGCACGGCTTCGACTTCCTGAACCGAGATGTACGGTTCAAGCACTTCGCGGTAGTCATCGGTCGAGATAATGATCTCGGCGATGATTTTGCGCGCGGCCGGCCAATCGCTGATGCAGCCGATGACGTGAGCGACCGGGCCGATGAACGTGGTTTGATTCGGAATGAATATCGCACTGTGGAGATTGAGGGATTCTTTGAAGAGGGTGGTGCCCGATCTCGGCGAGCCGAACAGGATGAACATTATGTTGCTGACTATCTAGAGGGATATGGGGATGGGATTCGATCTCCGGCGCAGGGAGCGCTTTGGGCGAACGGCGCAGCCGGAGGCAGCTTGCTTCGTAAAAGTCGGGATGGCGCAAATTCCAACCGACACCGCAGACATGTCCGCTCGGAAGCGCGCCGCTCGACGCGGCCCTGTCGAGCGACATGACGTTCCGGAGTTGGGCATGCTGAACGAGTGACGTGCAAGCCTAATCCACTTAACTGCGCCGCCGAGACATGGCGACCATAGCGTCCAGTCCTTACGGCGGGCGGCGCCCGATGGTGTTGAAGCTAATCGTTTTCGTAGTGTAGCGCGGTTGGAGAGATGATGGCGTTTTGTAATTTTTCATAATGAAATTTTCGGATTGTAACAACTGTAACGGTTTTGGAATTTGTGTCGGCATCCGGTGCGGGCGTATGGCGTGTAATCAATCGTGAGCGGGCTCGTGCGATGTTCTGACGAGCGCTTACGAGATTTCTTGCCACTGGACTGGGTGCGTAGAGGGCGCTTGTCGAGCGTGAGCCGGCTTGCTCGTTTCGCGACTTTTCATCAAACTTGCATTTTCGATGCATGACTCGCCTGCCAATTGGCAAGGGGCGAGTTTTCCTGATTCTGAAATGACTGTCTCCACGTTGCAGCCCGGATTTGGGCGGGGATTGACCATATCGATCGTCGTGTACCGGCCGGACATGACAGTGTTGATGCGGACCGCGTACAGTCTGTGCGTTGCCGTCGTCAGACTTCGCAGCCGGTGGCCAGCATTGCCGATCTTCGTCTACCTCGTGAACAACGACGGCGCACATGATCTCTCTCCGGCGTCAGATTTGCTGCGCGATTACGGCATCGGCAGCGCAGTCCTGTCAGGACACGGCAATGTCGGCTATGGATGCGGGCACAATCTTGCAATCGATCAGATCGACAGCGGGTATCACCTCATCCTGAATCCGGATATCGATCTCGATAACGATGCGCTGGCGTGTTCGCTTGACTTCTTCGACCGTCATCCCGCTCTCGGCTTGTTGTCCCCTTTCATTGCAGGCGAGGACGGGCACATTCAATATCTTTGTCGACGTGTTCCGACTGTCCTCGATCTTTTTGTGCGCGGTTTCCTGCCGGTTCGTTTGCGAAAGCCATTCGGCGCGCGTCTTGCGCGGTATGAGATGCGTGATCGGATCAACGAGCGGGACGTCGTTTGGGAACCGCCGATCGTCAGCGGTTGTTTCATGTTGTTTCGAACGGACGTGCTCAAATCGCTTGCTGGCTTCGATGCGCGCTACTTCCTTTATTTCGAGGACTATGATCTCAGCTTGCGCGCGCACGACGTGACGCGCGTCGCCTATGTTCCCGACGTGCGCATCGTGCATTACGGCGGAGGGGCGGCTCGTAAGGGATGGTTGCACGTCCGCTTGTTTGTCGCGTCGGCATTTAAGTTCTTTAATCGTTTCGGCTGGAGATGGTGGTGAGTCGAATTCTCGTGACTGGCGCGAACGGTTTTGTGGGGCGTGCGGCGTGTGAGTCCCTTCTGAATCGCGGACATCACGTGACAGGACTCGTCAGACGGGCGGGCGGTTGCGTTCATGGCGTAGTGGAATGGGTTGACGATCGCGCCGATTTCGTCGGTCTCGATGACAATGCATTTCGGTCGGGCGAGGTGATCGACTGCGTCGTCCACCTAGCTGCCCGTGTACATGTCATGCGAAATGGCGTGCGCGATCCACAGGCAGCTTTCGACGCGACCAACGTGACTGGAACATTGCGGATCGCACGTGCTGCTCGTCAGCTGGGCGCGCGCCGCTTCGTGTTCGTGAGTAGCATCAAGGCGGTGGCGGAACGCGACGGCGGCGTGCCGTTGACCGAAGACGCCGAGCCGCGCCCCGAAGATGCCTATGGGCGTTCGAAGTGGAAAGCGGAAGAGGCGCTGCGACAGCTCGGGCGAGCGTCCGGAATGGAGATTGTGATCATCCGTCCACCACTCGTCTATGGGCCGGGCGTGCGGGCGAATTTCTTGAGTCTCATGCGTGTAGTTGCGCGTGGCGTTCCACTGCCGCTTGGAATGATCAGCGCGCGGCGCAGCCTCTTGTACGTTGGTAATCTCGCCGATGTGCTGACATGCTGCGTGGACGATCCGAGAGCAGCCAATTGCACCTTTCATGTGGCCGACGACGACGCACCGACGGTAACGGATCTGCTGAAAGTTATTGGCGAGCAGTTGAACAAGCCAGCACGACTCTTTCCAGTGCCAACGCGAGCGCTGTACCTGTTGGGGCGCGTGATGGGACGCACGCCGCAAATCGAGCGGCTGACCGGCAGTCTTCGCGTAGATGCATCGCTGATACGTCGCACGCTCGACTGGCGCCCCCCATTTTCTACACGTGAAGGTTTGTGTGCGACCGCTCGATGGTATCGAACCACTTGTTCTCCCGAGTAGAATTCCGTCATGCTGAATGGTTTGGTTTCTCCGTGGCTGGGCGCCATCGGAATTTTCCTGTGCGCAGCGGCGGTGTGCGCTGCGATCTTGCGTGGTTTGCTGGCGACCGGTCTTGCGTGGCGCTTGGCGACCGACGTCCCCAATGACCGTTCGCTTCATGTTCGTCCGACGCCGCGCGTCGGCGGATGGGGGGTCGTGCCGGTGTCGGTTGCGGCCATGATGCTCTTCACCCCCGAACTTTGGGTGATCGCCTTGCTCACATTGGGACTCGCAACCATGTCTCAAGTCGACGATCGCCGAGGCTTGTCGGCGCGCGTGCGATTCGCTGGACATCTCTTGGCTGTGGCGACATTGATGCTCGCGTATCCGGCTTTGGCGCCGTGGTGGTGGCTGACGCTCGTTGCTTTTCTGATGTTATGGCTCATCAATCTCTATAATTTCATGGATGGCGCGGACGGACTGGCGGGTGGCATGACTCTGTTCGGTTTCGGCGCTTATTCAGCCGCGGCGTTTCTGGCGCCGAATTCGTCACCGGGACTTGCGCTCGCATCCGCAGCGATCGCGGGAGCGGCAGGGGGGTTCCTGTGGTTGAACTTTCACCCGGCGAAACTCTTTCTCGGCGATGCCGGATCTATTTCCGTCGGTTTCCTCGCGGGCGCGTTCGGCTACTGGGGGTGGCGCACGGGTGCATGGCCGATCTGGTTTCCGGCCATGGTGTTTGCTCCCTTTATATGTGACGCATCCGTAACATTACTGAGACGTTTGTTACGAGGTGAGAAGTTTTGGCAAGCGCATCGCGAGCATTACTATCAGCGGGTGATTCGTTCGGGCGTCGGACACGCGCGTATGGCGGAGTGTGCATACGTCATCATGTGCGCCGGTATCGCCGCGGCACTGTGGGCGTTGGGCCGATCGACATGCAAGCAATGGGCCGTATTCTGCCTGTGGTACGGCGTACTGGCGATTGTCGGTGCCGCGATTGATCTCCGATGGCATCACGTATCCGCAGCGAAAACAAAATAGCTATACGAGGTTTGCCACTTATGATTAGACCAAAAGCATCGTGGCTGTCGCTAAGCGCATTCTTGTTCGACTTGACGGCAGTTTGCGGCGCATGGCTGATTGCTTATCTTGTCAGATTCAATGGTTCCGTTCCGGGAGAGTTCCTGTCCGGTGGACTAATCGCGCTCGCCTGGATCATCCCTGTGTATGGGGTGATGTTTCATGTGTTTGGGCTCTATCGTGGCCTTTGGGTGTTCGCGAGTTTGCCCGACTTGGTACGGATTTCCAAAGCGGTCATATTCGGCAGCTTGATTGTGATGATCGGTGCCGTCATGTTGCAACCTGCGCCGATCATCCCGCGTTCGGTGCTCGTGCTGACGCCGATGCTGTTGTTCCTGGCAATGGGTGGTGCCCGTGCGCTTTATCGCACGACGAAGGAGTTTTACCTGTACGGCGGACTCGTGGGCCAGGGTAAGCCGGTCCTCGTGCTCGGTGCGGGTTCTGCGGGCGCGAGCCTCGCGCGCGAGCTGTCGCGCTCCGGCGAATGGCGTCTCGCCGGCCTGCTCGACGACGATCCCGCGAAGCACGGGCGCGAAGTCTACGGCTACAAGGTGCTCGGCCCCATTAGCGAAGTCGCGCACTGGGCCGAGACCGCGAAGGCCGAATACGCGATCATCGCGATCCCGTCCGCTTCGGTCGAAGCGCAGCGCCGCGTCGCCACGCTCTGCGTGCGCGCCGGCGTCAAGGCGATGGTGCTGCCGTCACTGACCGCGCTGATGCCGGGCCAGGGCTTCCTGTCGCAGATCCGTCAGATCGACCTCGAAGATCTGCTCGGCCGCGAGGCCGTCACGATCGACACGCCGCACGTCGAAGCGCTGCTGCGCGGCCGCGTCGTGATGGTGACGGGCGCGGGCGGCTCGATCGGCTCGGAGCTGTGCCGTCAGATCCTGAAGTTCGAGCCCGCGCAGCTGATCGCGTTCGATCTGTCCGAATACGCGATGTATCGCTTGACGGAAGAGCTGCGCGAGCGCTTCCCAGATCTGCCCGTCGTGCCGATCATCGGCGATGCGAAGGATTCGCTGCTGCTCGATCAGGTGATGTCGCGCTACGCGCCGCACATCGTGTTCCATGCAGCGGCATACAAGCACGTGCCCCTGATGGAGGAGCTCAATGCGTGGCAGGCGCTGCGCAACAACGTGCTCGGCACCTATCGCGTCGCGTGCGCGGCGATTCGCCACGACGTCAAGCATTTCGTGCTGATCTCGACCGACAAGGCCGTGAATCCGACGAACGTGATGGGCGCGAGCAAGCGCCTCGCCGAGATGGCCTGTCAGGCGCTGCAGCAGACGAGCGCGCGCACGCAGTTCGAGACGGTGCGCTTCGGCAACGTGCTCGGCAGCGCGGGAAGCGTGATTCCGAAGTTCCAGCAGCAGATCGCGAAGGGCGGCCCGGTGACGGTCACGCACCCGGAGATCACGCGTTTCTTCATGACGATCCCCGAGGCGTCGCAGCTCGTGCTGCAGGCGTCGAGCATGGGGCAGGGCGGCGAGATCTTCATCCTCGACATGGGCGAGCCGGTGAAGATCGTCGATCTTGCGCGCGACTTGATTCGCCTGTACGGCTTCACCGAGGACCAGATCCGCATCGAGTTCAGCGGGTTGCGTCCGGGCGAGAAGCTCTACGAGGAACTGCTCGCCGACGACGAGACGACCACCCGCACGCCTCATCCGAAGCTGCGCACCGCGAAGGCGCGCGAGGTGCCGGATCATCTGCTCGACGAACTGCTGCCGTGGCTGATGCAGCACCGCGTGTTGAGCGACGACGAAGTGCGGCGCGATCTGCGGCGCTGGGTGCCTGAGTATCAGCCGGCCGTCGGCCCGACGCTGCAGAGCGTGCCGACCGGCAACGGGGTTGTCGCGGGCATCGGGCGCGAGGCCGGACGCTGAAGCGCTGGGCGGCGCGCGAAGCCCGCCCATGCGAGCGTGCGCGAGTCAGGCGAAGACGCGCCCGGCCCGGATTCGCCGGATCGAATCCGCTGGCCATGCGACGCTGCTCGTTCGGCAAGTCCGATTGCAAGTCCAGTCGCAAGTTCGACGGCGGGCCCGATAGCCGGTCCGATACGGCCGCACGGGCATCAATCGGGCCGGCTGAAGCGATTCGCGAAAGGAAGCCGAGCCACGGCTCTTGCAGAGTTTGTCGGCGCATGCGGACCGGAGCCATTGGCTTCCCGGCGTCGCTTCGTCGAAAAGCGTCGCGCTCGCCCGAAACGGGCTGCTCGAAAAAAAGCGCGAGTCGATTTCGACTCGCGCTTTCTGATAGCCTGCCGCTTTGTCCGCCCCGCATCACCGCTTCGGCTGCTGCTTGCGGATCACCATCCACCGCGGCGACTTGAACCTGACGATGCTCACATAGAGCCACACGTAAGTGAGCGCGAACACGATCACGAATGCGAACAGGTGGATCGTGTGCTGCCAGAAGAGCGTCGCGGGAACCACCGCGACGAGGCAGAGCAGCCACAGATACGGCGACGTCAGCGAGTTGCGGCGGGTCAGCTCGTGCGCTGTGCGCGTGCCGACCGCCCAGCGCATCAGCCGCTTGTAGACGAGCATGTGCAGGTGCACGCCGTCCGGGATGCCGGGCGACATGCCGCGCACGAACTTCTTCCGGTAGATCGAGAAGCAGGTCTCGAAGATCGGATACATGAAGAGCAGCACCGGATACCACGCGGACACTTCGCGATGCCGCATCACGAGCGAAATCGCGAGCTCGGCGAGCATGAAGCCGATGAAGTACGCGCCGCCGTCGCCGAGGAAGATGAGGCCCGCCGGGAAGTTCCAGATGAAGAAGCCCATGATCGCGCCCATCATCACGATCGAGCCGGACATCACGACGGGATCGCCCACCTGGAACGCGACATACGCGAGCGACGCGAACATCATGAACGCGACCATCGACGCGAGGCCGTTGAAGCCGTCGATGATGTTGACCGCGTTCGCGAGCGCGGCGACGGCGAGCACCGTGACCGCGGCCGAGATCGCCGCGTAGCCGAGCAGGAAATCGAGGGGCGGCACGCTGATGCGCGTGATCGCGATGCCCATCAGCACGAACGCGAGCGCCGCGGCCGCCATCGTGCAGACGAGCCGCACGGCGGGCGTGACCTTCTTCGTCACATCTTCGATCAGGCCGGATGCGAATGCGGGCAGCCCGCACGCGGCGAGCCCGAGGATGCTGCCCGCGATGGCCGGATACCTGCGCGACAGCAGCGCCGTCGCGACCACGAGCCCGATCAGGATGCCGATGCCGCCCACACGGGGCACCGGCCGCGCATGGAATTTCTGCACGCCGGCAAGATCGTTGTCGATCGAGAATTTCTCGTGCAGGTGCGCATAGCGGACGATGAGCAGCGTGACGAGAAGCGAGACGATGAAGCCGACGGCGAAGCTGAGCATGGACGTGCCCGGAAATTGGACAGCGGATTATACAAAACCGCGCGGGTTGTTTTCCTGCCAGCGCCAGTGGTCCGCGCACATCCGGTCGAGGTCGTATTCGGCCTGCCAGCCGATGGTCTCGGCTGCGGCGGCGGGGTTCGCGTAGCACTCGGCGACGTCGCCCGGGCGCCGCGCGACGAGCTCGTACGGCACCGGCCGCCCGGACGCCTTCTCGAATGCGCGCACGACTTCGAGGACGCTGTAGCCGCGGCCCGTGCCGAGGTTGACGGTGAGGCTCGCGTCGCGCTGCTCAAGCGCGTCGAGGGCCGCGATGTGGCCGCGCGCGAGGTCGACGACGTGAATGTAGTCGCGCACGCCGGTGCCGTCGGGCGTCGGGTAGTCGTTGCCGAACACGCGCAGCTTCTCGAGCTTGCCGACCGCGACCTGCGCGACGTACGGCATCAGGTTGTTCGGGATGCCAGCCGGGTCTTCGCCGATGAGGCCGCTCTCGTGCGCGCCGACCGGGTTGAAGTAGCGCAGCGTCGCGACGCGCCAGGCCGGATCGGCGAGCTCGACGTCGCGCAGGATCTGCTCGGCCATCAGCTTCGTCTGGCCGTACGGGTTGGTCGCCGACAGCGGGAACGTCTCGTCGATCGGCGAGCGCTCGGGCACGCCGTACACGGTCGCCGACGAGCTGAACACGATCCGCTTCACGTTTCGGTCGCGCATCACGCGCAGCAGCGACAGCAGGCTGTCGAGGTTGTTGTGGTAATACTCGACGGGCTTCGCGACCGATTCGCCGACCGCCTTCAGCGCCGCGAAGTGGATCGCGGCCGTGATCGGATGGGCGTCGAAGATCGGCGCGAGCGCGCGCGCGTCGCAGACGTCGACTTCATGGAACGCCGGCGCCTTGCCGGTGATTTTCTCGATCCGCGCGATCGCCTCGCGCTTGCTGTTGACGAGGTTGTCGGCGATCACGACGTCGTAGCCGTGCTCGAGCAGCTCGACGGCGGTGTGCGAACCGATATACCCTGCGCCGCCGGTGACGAGGATCGTGCCCTTCGTGCTCATTGCTGATTGCTCCGTCAAAGTGTGACGCCCGTCAGGGCGGAAATGGTCTGATGATACCGTTCGACGACCTTCGCTTCGTCGAATTCCTCGGCGACCTTCTGCCTGCCGCGCTCGCCCATCGCGCGGCGCTCGGCCGCGCTCATGTCGAGCATCCGCGCGAGCCGCGCGGCGAGGCTCGCGCTGTCGCGCGCCGCGCACAGGAGGCCCGTGACGCCGTCGGCGACGACGTCGCGGCAGCCCGGCACGTCGGTCGCGACGATCGGGCGGCCCATCGCGGACGCCTCCATCAGCGTGCGCGGCACGCCTTCGCGATACGACGGCAGCACGACGCAATCGGCATCGGCGATGTGCGGCCGCACGTCGTGCGCTTCGCCGAGATAGTCGATCACGCCTTCGCGCACCCACGCGTCGACGTCGGCCGGCGGGATCGCGCTCGGGTTGTCGACGCCGACGGGGCCGAGCAGCGCGAAGCGCGCGTGCGGGTAGCGCGTGCGCAGCGCGCGCGCCGCGTCGACGTACTCGCGCACGCCCTTGTCCCACAGCAGGCGGCCGATCAGCACGAACGTGAACGTATCGCGCTCGGGCAGCGGCGCGAGCGCGAACTGCTCGAGGTCGACGCCTTCGCCGTGCAGCAGGCGCGCGCGCTCCGGATGCGCGAGGAGCTGCTCGTGCGTGAACGTGTCGAGGTCGTCGCGGTTCAGGAACCAGATTTCGCGCGGGAAGCGGAACGCGAAGCGGTACAACGTCTTCGCGACCTGCGCGGCGCGGCTCTTCCGGATGAACACGTAGCCGAGGCCCGTCGTCACCGCGATCGACGGCGCGCGCGCGAGCCACGCGGCGATCGAGCCGTAGATGTTCGGCTTGATCGTGTAATGGAACACGAGATCGGGCTTGATCTCCCGATAGTGCCGATAGAGCGCGGCGAGCGTGCGCAGGTCTTCGCGCGGGCTCGTGCCCTTCGATGCGACGGGCAGCGCCGCGTAGCGGCAGCCCATCCGCACGAGCGGCTCGACCGTGCGGTCGCGCGGCGCGAGCACCGTCACCTGCGCGCCGCGCGCGATCAGCATGCGGATCAGGCCTTGCCGGTACGTATAGATCGCCCACGCAGTATTGCAGACGAGAACGATGCGCGGGGCAGAAGCGGAACTCATGTCGGGCTGGAAAAAATAATCGGACGCTCGGGCAAAAATGGCGGGAAGCGGTGCGTCACGCCGCGCCGCGCGGCGCGAACAGCAAGCGCTTCGCGCGCTGCAGCGTCGAGTAGGGCGTTACAAAATGAAGCAGATTCTTCGCGACGCCGAGCCAATCGTAAGGATTGAGCGGATTGAAGTAATGCAGCGCCAGCGCGAGCGTCGACGCGATCTGCCGGCGCCGCTTCGTCGCGCTGATGCCGCCCTCGTTCAATTCGTAATACAAACCGAGCTCCGGCAAATTCGCGCAATCGTAGCGTTCCATTAACCGTAAAAAAAGATCGAGGTCTTCCGCCGCGCGATATTTGATCCGGTAATTGCCGACCGCCTTGACCGCCGCGACGTCGAGCATCATCGACGGATGCACGAACGGCGAGCGCAAGAAGCGCGTGCGGCGCAGCGTCGCCGGATCGGCGGCGGGCGTCAGCATGAAGAGCGGGCGGCCGTCGCGCGACACGACCTGCGTCCACGTGCCGAGGCCCGCGACGTCCGGATGCGCATCGAAATACGCGCGCTGCTTCGCGAGCCGGCCGGGCGCGGCGAGGTCGCCCGCGTCGATGCGCGCAGCAAAGCGGAAGCCGCGCGCGGCGAGCGCGTCGATGCCGGCCGCGAGCGCGCGCTCGATTCCGCCGTTTCGCGGCAACCGCAGCACGTCGATCGCGAGGCCCGGCAGTTCGGGCGCGGCGATCGGCGGCGTGCTGCCGTCGTCGACGACGAGCACGCGCACGGGCGCGTCTTCGCGAAACGACATCAGCGTGCGCAGCAGATCGTCGTGCGCGTTGTACGCGGGAATCAGCACCGCGACATCGTCGAGCGAGCGGGCGGCGCCGGGCGTGGCGAAAGAGGGCGTCATGGGCGCAGCTTCAGGCGGATGTAATAGAAATTGACCGACGCGGCGGCGAGATAGCCGGTGGCGAGGCCCGCGAGCGCACCGTAGAGGCCGAGCGCGGGAATCGCGATCAGGTTGACGAGTGCGGCGAGCGCGAGCGCCATCGACCATTTCGCGAGCAGGACGAACTTCGCCTGATACTTGAGCACGACGAGATTGCCGATCGCCTCGATGCCGGCCGGCACCGACAGCCATACCGCCCAGCGGAACACGTCGACCGACGTCTCGAAGCCGGGGCCGAACACCTGGCGGATGATGAAGCCCGCGAGCAGGTCGAGCACGAGCGCGCCCGCGATCATCAGCGCGGCCGTCATGCCGATGAGGCGCCACACGTTGCGGCGCAACTGCAGCGCGTCCTGCACGCGGTAGACGAACGCGGGCGCGATCGTCTGCGCGAGCATCAGCGCGAGCGTGATCCAGTTCTCGTTCAACTGCTGCGCGGCCGCGTAGCGGCCGAGCTCGGCGAACGACACGTAGCGCTCGAGCATCAGCCGGTCGAGCTTCAGGAACAGGTACATGCAGACGAGGCCGAGCCAGAATACGGTGCCCGTCGTCGCGAATTCGCGCACGAGCGGCCGCTCGACGCGCCAGCCGAGCGCACCGCCGTTGCGGCTGCGGTAATACCAGATCAGCGCGGCCGCGATCGCCGCGGCTTCGAGCGCCCACAGCCAGCCGAAGCGCGCGGGCGCGGTGCCCGCGCGCACGAGGAGCCACACGAGCGCCATCTTCGCGAGCGCGGCGGCGAGGCTCGCGAGCAATTGCGGCTTGCTGTACGTCATGCTCTGCAGCCACGCATTGACGATGCCGACGAACGGCTCGCGCAGCACGAGCGTGACGGCGAGCCCCGCCAGCATCGCGCCGACGAGCGGATCGAACGCGCCCGCGGCGATCGCCGCCCATGTGAGCGCGAGCGCCGCGACCGACACGGCGAAGCGCAGCGCGAACGCGCTGCCGAGCACGGCGCCCAGTTGCGCGCCCGCGCGCTGGACGATCGTCGGCACGAGGATCTCCGCGCCGCAGACCCATGTGAGCGGCGCGAGGACGAGGAGGAGCGTGTTCGCGTATTGCCATTTGCCGAACGCTTCAGGGCCGAAGTAGCGGGCGAGGAGGCCGCTCACGACGATCGCGACGCCGATCTGCGTGACGCGTTCGACGCCGAGCCACGCGAGGTTCGCGACGGCCTTGGCGACGTCGGGATTCGAAAGCCTGGATTTCAGCATGGCGCGCAGCAGGAAAACGTGCGCGAGATGACCGGGCCGGCCGTCCGCGGGAGCGGTTTTGCTGCAATGAAGCAATCAGGCATTAAAATGGGCGCGATCGGCGTAGCTGAAACCAGCGATTATAAGTTGGATCGGATTCGCTTCCGGCATCGGCAATGCCGTGCATTGCCCCGCGTCGGTCGGTTCGGGCGACAATTTTTTACGCATTCGCGTTGAGGCGGCCAAAATTTTTATGGACGACACAGAGAGTGAATCGATGATCTCCCAATCCATCTTCAAGGCATACGATATTCGGGGCGTGATTGGCAAGACGCTCGACGCCGACGTCGCGCGTGCGATCGGCCGCGCGTTCGGCAGCGAAGTGCGCGCGCAGGGCGGCGATGCGGTCGTCGTCGCGCGCGACGGTCGGCTGTCGGGCCCCGAGCTCGTCGGCGCGCTCGCAGAAGGGCTGCGCGCGTCGGGCGTCGACGTCGTCGACGTCGGCATGGTGCCGACGCCCGTCGGCTATTTCGCGGCAAGCGTGCCGCTCGCGCTCGCGAACGGCGAGCGCCGGATCGATTCGTGCATCGTCGTCACGGGCAGCCACAATCCGCCGGATTACAACGGCTTCAAGATGGTGCTGCGCGGCGCCGCGATCTACGGCGACCAGATCCAGGCCCTCTACCAGCGCATCGTCGACGCGCGTTTCGAAACCGGCAGCGGTTCGTATGAGCAATACGACGTCGCCGATCAATACGTCGATCGCATCGTCGGCGACATCGAGCCCGCGCGGCCGCTGAAGCTCGTCGTCGACGCGGGCAACGGCGTCGCGGGCCCGCTCGCCGCGCGCCTGTTCAAGGCGCTCGGCTGCGAGCTCGTCGAGCTCTTCACCGACATCGACGGCAACTTCCCGAACCACCATCCGGACCCGGCGCACCCGGAGAACCTGCAGGACGTGATCGCGAAGCTGAAGGAAACCGATGCCGAGATCGGTTTCGCGTTCGACGGCGACGGCGATCGTCTCGGCGTCGTCACGAAGGACGGCCAGATCATCTATCCGGATCGCCAACTGATGCTGTTCGCCGAGGAAGTGCTGTCGCGCAACCCGGGCGCGCAGATCATCTACGACGTGAAGTGCACGCGCAATCTCGCGCACTGGGTGCGCGAGAAGGGCGGCGAGCCGCTGATGTGGAAGACGGGCCATTCGCTCGTGAAGGCGAAGCTGCGCGAAACGGGCGCGCCGCTCGCGGGCGAGATGAGCGGCCACGTGTTCTTCAAGGATCGCTGGTACGGCTTCGACGACGGTCTCTACACCGGCGCGCGCCTGCTCGAGATCCTCGCGCGCGTCGCGGATCCGAGCGCGCTCCTGAACGGCCTGCCGAACGCGGTGTCGACGCCCGAGCTGCAACTGAAGCTCGAGGAAGGCGAGAACGTGAAGCTGATCGACAAGCTGCGCGCCGACGCGAAGTTCGACGGCGCCGACGAGGTCGTGACGATCGACGGCCTGCGCGTCGAATATCCGGACGGCTTCGGCCTCGCGCGCTCGTCGAATACGACACCCGTCGTCGTGCTGCGCTTCGAGGCGACGACCGAGGCGGCGCTCGCGCGGATCCAGGACGATTTCCGGCGCGCGCTGAAGGCGGCGAAGCCGGACGCGAACCTGCCGTTCTGAGCTTGACTTCAGCGCGTTGCGCCGCGCGGGCGGCATGGCCGGCCTTGCGCTGACGCAAGCCCTGTCGAAAAAGCGGCGACGCATTCGTGCGTTCGCCGCTTTTTGTCTGTGCCGGCCGCCCGGCGCGATAAAATCCGTCCTTTCGGCCAGTGCCGGCGGCTGCCGGCCATCTCTTTCAGCGTGCAAAAAATTCTGATCGTGCGCGTGTCGTCGCTCGGCGACGTCGTGCATAACATGCCGGTGATCGCCGACATTCACCGGCGCCATCCCGATGCGCAGATCGACTGGCTCGTCGAGGAAGGCTTCGCCGACCTCGTGCGGCTCGTCGACGGCGTGCGCAACGTGCTGCCGTTCTCGCTGCGGCGCTGGCGCAGGCAGCCCGGCTCGTCCGCGACGTGGCGCGAGATCCGCGCGTTCCGGCGGCGCCTCGCGCAAGAGCGCTACGACCTCGTGATCGACTGCCAGGGGCTCATCAAGACCGCGTGGGTCGCGAGCTGGGCGCGCGGGCCGCTCGTCGGCCTCGGCAACCGCACCGACGGCGCCGGCTACGAATGGCCAGTGCGCTTCTTCTATGACAAGCGCGTGCCGATCGCGCCGCGCACGCACGTCGTCGAGCGTTCGCGGCAGCTCGTCGCGGCCGCGTTCGGCGATCCCGCGCCGACGCCCGGCGATTCGATCGACTTCGGCCTCGACACGCGCGGCGCGTCGCGCGCGCTCGCGTCGCTCGAACTGAACCTGCCGGTGCCGTACGTCGTGTTTGTCCATGCGACGTCGCGCGCCGACAAGCAATGGCCCGACGAAGCCTGGATCGCCCTCGGCGAAGCGCTCGTGCGGCGCGGCGCGTCGCTCGTGCTGCCATGGGGCAGCGACGCCGAGCGCGCGACGAGCGAGCGCCTCGCGAAGGCGTTCGGCGCGGCGGCGATCGTGCCGCCGAAGCTGCCGCTGCCCGCGATCGTCGGCCTCATCGACGGCGCGGCGGCGACGGTCGGCGTCGACACGGGCCTCGTCCACATCGCGGCGGCGCTGAAGCGTCCAACGGTCGAACTGTACAATTTCGCGACGGCCTGGCGCACGGGCGGCTACTGGTCGCCCGACGTCGTCAATCTCGGCACTGCCGGCGCGCCGCCATCCCTTTCGCAGGTGAAGGACGCACTCGCGTCGTTCGGCCTCTTGTAATCCCGACAGGCGATCATGAGCGAATCCCAGATCATCGAAATTGCGTCCGCCGACTGGAGCGGGCAACAACTGTCCGTGCCGCGCGAGCAACTGCTCGGCGGCCTCGAGGACGGCAAGGTGCTGTTCTTTCCGCATCTGCGCTTCGCGATCGAAGGCGGCGAGGAAGCGCTCCTCGATCCCGCGCTCGCCGATCCGAAACGCAAGAACATCAGTCTCGCGCCGAACGGCGGCGCGCCCGCCGGCGTGGTCGGCGACGCCGTCACGCAATCGGCGGTGCGCGCGCTGATCGCGCGCTTCCAGAAGCAGGCGGGCACGCTCGTCGACGGGCTCTTTCCCGAGTATCGCGGCAAGCTGCGCGTCGCGCCGACGAGCCTGCGCCTGATGCAGGTCGAGACGCGCCAGACGTCGTGGCGCAAGGACGACAGCCGCCTGCACGTCGATGCGTTTCCGTCGCGGCCGAACTACGGCGAGCGGATCCTGCGCGTGTTCACGAACGTGAATCCGGCGGGCGTGCCGCGCGTGTGGCGCGTCGGCGAGCCGTTCGAGGACGTCGCGAAGCGCTTCCTGCCGCACATCAAGCCGCAGTTGCCGGGCGCCGCTTGGCTGCTCGAATTGCTGCACGTGACGAAGACGCGTCGCAGTGCATACGATCACCTGATGCTGAACCTGCACGACGGCATGAAGGCCGATCTCGACTATCAGAAGAACAGCCCGCAGCAGACGATGCCGTTCCCGTCCGGCAGCGTGTGGGTCTGCTTCTCCGATCAGGCGTCGCACGCGGTGATGTCCGGCCAGTTCATGCTTGAGCAGACCTTTTTCCTGCCGGTTGGCGCGATGGTCCAACCGGAGCGCGCGCCGCTCGGCATTCTCGAACGCCTGCAGGGCAGGGCCCTCGTTTGAGCGCGCGCGACGTTTTCATCGCCGGAGCCGCCGAGCGATGCTGAGAGCGATCTATCGTGCGCTGTGGTGGCTGATCGCGCCGCTCGCGGTGCTGCGTCTCCTGTGGCGCTCGCGCAAGGAGCGCGGCTATCGCGAGCACATCGGCGAGCGCTTCGGCTTCGGACCGGGCCGCGCGGGCGCGCGGGGTGTCGACGAACCGACGCCGATCGTCTGGGTGCACGCGGTGTCGGTCGGCGAGACGCGCGCCGCGCAGCCGCTCATCGACGCATTGATGCGCGCGCGCCCCGACGTGCACATCCTGCTCACGCACATGACGCCGAGCGGCCGCGCGACGGGCGAGCAGATCTTCGGCGAGCGCGTGTCGCGCTGCTATCTGCCGTACGATCTGCCGCACGTCGTGCGACGCTTCCTGCGTGCATGGCGGCCGTCGCTCGGACTCGTGATGGAGACCGAAGTATGGCCGACGCTCATCGACGAATGCCGTCGAGCCGACGTGCCGCTCGTGCTGACGAACGCGCGGATGTCGGCGCGCTCGTTCAGGCGCGCGGCGAAGTTCGGCTCGGCCGCGCGCGAAGTGTTCGGCGCTCTTTCGCGGGTGCTCGCGCAAAGTCCGGCCGACGCGGAGCGGTTGACGTCGCTCGGCGCACGCAACGTCGCGGTGCTCGGCAATCTGAAGTTCGACATGTCGACGCCGCCCGAGCTCGCCGCGCGAGCACGCGCGTGGCGCGCGGCGATCGGCGAGCGGCCGGTGTGGGTCGCGGCGAGCACGCGCGACGGTGAAGAGGCGCTCGTGCTCGATGCGTTCGCCGCGCTGAAGACGCCGGACGCGCTGCTGGTTCTCGTGCCGCGCCATCCGCAGCGCTTTGCGGAAGTCGCGGCGCTCGTCGAGCGGCGCGGGCTGCGCCACGTGCGCCGCACCGAATGGGCGGCCGACGCGGCAGCGGCCGCGGCCGGCCGGCCGGCCGCTTCGGCGCTGCCGGCGGACGTCGCGGTGCTGCTCGGCGATTCGATGGGCGAACTGGGCGCGTACTACGCGGCCGCCGACGTCGCGTTCATCGGCGGCAGCCTGCTGCCGCTCGGCGGACAGAACCTGATCGAGGCGTGCGCGGTCGGCGTGCCGGTGCTGATCGGGCCGCACGTGTTCAACTTCACGCAGGCCACGGCCGACGCGGTCGCGGCGGGCGCGTGCGCGCAGGTGCAGGATCCGGCCGATCTCGCGCGCACGCTCGACGAGCTGTTTGCCGATCACGCGCGCCGCATCGCGATGGGCGCGGCGGGCGCCGCGTTCGCCGCGCGGCATCGCGGTGCGACCGCGCGCACGGTCGACGTGCTGAATGCGCTGCTGCCGCCGCCGCGCGTCGTGTCGGCGGCGAGCGACGGCGGCGACGAAGAAGGTGGGCTCGACGCGGGCACGTCGATCGACTGAGCGCCGTGCGATGCCGTGCGATGGCGGCGTTGCCGCTGTCGCGGCCATCGCATCGCATCGCGCGACAGCGGCGTTTCGCCGCCTTGCGATCGCGCGACGCGGAACGCTCAAACCGTCAGCAATCCTTTCTTCTCGATGAACGCGATCACGTCGGCGACGCCGTCGAGCGCTTTCAGGTTGCACATCACGTACGGGCGCTCGCCGCGCATCTTCTTCGTGTCGGACGCCATCACGTCGAGGTTCGCGCCGACGAGCGGCGCGAGATCCGTCTTGTTGATCACGAGCAGGTCCGATTTCGTGATCCCCGGGCCGCCCTTGCGCGGAATCTTCTCGCCGCCCGCGACGTCGATCACGTAGATCGTCAGGTCCGACAGCTCGGGGCTGAACGTCGCGGCGAGATTGTCACCGCCCGATTCGATGAAGACGATGTCCGCATCCGGGAAGCGCGAGAGCATCCGGTCGACCGCCTCGAGATTGATCGACGCATCTTCGCGGATCGCCGTGTGCGGGCAGCCGCCCGTCTCGACGCCCATGATCCGTTCCTCGGGTAGCGCGCCCGCGATCGTCAGGAGGCGCTGATCTTCCTTCGTATAGATGTCGTTCGTGATCGCGACGAGGTCGTAGCGGTCGCGCATGCCCTTGCAGAGCATTTCGAGGAGCGTCGTCTTGCCGGAGCCGACGGGGCCGCCGATGCCGACGCGCAGCGGCGGGAGTTTCTTCGTGCGGCGGGCCGCCGCGGTGAGAGGTGCGTTCATTGCGAGGTCCGGGAATGCTTGGGGATGCTTACGAGCGGAACAGACGCGAATACTGCGACTCGTGCCGCGCGGACAGAATGCCGAGCTGCGGCGCGAACGTGTTGATCGCGTCGGGCGGCGTCGCGAGCGCGCGGCGCACCGCGGCGCGGATCGGCTCGCGCAGCGCGACGATGATCTTCTGGCCGGCCAGCTGACCGAGCGGCACCGCCTTGATCGCGGCGGCCGTCTGGTTTTCGACCCAGCCGAATGCGTACGCGGCGAGCGTCGCATTGGGCGTCGCGCCGTGCGCGGCGGCGGCGAACGCGAACGCGGTCGGCAGCGCGATCGGCGAGATCGATGCGAGCGTCGCGCGGCGCGCGGCGTCGCCCCATTCGAGCGACGCGCACAACTGCGCGAGCGACCAGCCCATCTGCTCGGTTTCGCGGCGCAGCTCGGACGACTCGCGGCTCGCGACGAACTCTTCGTTCGCGTCGGCGAGCGCGGTCGCGTCGTGCGCATGCCAGCGCGCGAGCTGATGCGCGAGGAACGGCAGCTCGCCGTGTGCGAGCACGTCGGTCAGGCCGCTCGCGATCCAGTCGCGGGCGCCGTCGGCGTCGCGGATCAGCGGCGCGTCGAGCGCGGCTTCGAGTCCCTGCGAATAGCTGAACGCGCCGATCGGCAGCGCCGGCGACGCGAGATGCAGCAGCGCGACGAGCTCAGCGGTGTCCATGGCCATGACCGTGCGAGCAGGACGGACCATGCTGATGATCGTGATCGTGATCGTGATCGTGATCGTGATCGTGATCGTGATCGTGATCGTGCGAGTGCGAGTGCGAGTGCGAGTGGCCGTGGTGCTCGTCGAACACTTGCTGCGCAAGCGCGTAATCCTCGGCGAACGTCGCGTCGTGGCCGTGCCGATGTCCGCCGCCGTACGCGCCGGCCTCCGGATGGAACGGCGCGTTCGCGCGCTCGATCGCCGCGCCGAGCCGTGTCAGCATGTCGGCGAGCACGGGATCGTATTCGAGCTTCAGGTAGTTCATGCCGACCTCGACCGGCGTATGCCGGTTGCCGAGGTGATACGCGGCGCGCGTGAGCGTGAGCGCGTCGGGCGCGCGCACGAGCAGCACGGCTTCGGCAGCCGCGGCGACGCGAACGAGCGCGCCGTCGTCTGCGACGAGCATGTCGCCGTCGGCGAGCACCGTGCCGCGCGGCAGCACGAGCGCGACTTCCTCGCCCGTGTCGAGCGTCGCGGCGAGCCGGCTTTTGCAGCGTGCGTCGTAGGCGAGCGTGAGCGTCGGCGCGCGCGCGATGAGCGGCGCGGCGAGCTTCACGTTCGGGGCGATGCGTTTATCGATCGTGCGCATGATGATTCTTCAGGACTTCAGAACAGGAAATAACGTTGCGCCATCGGCAGCACGGCCGCGGGCTCGCAGGTGAGCAGCGCGCCGTCGGCGACGACGTCGTAGGTCTCGGGATCGACGCTGATCGCGGGACGCCATGCGTTGTGAACCATGTCGTGCTTCGTCACCGTGCGGCAGCCGCGCACCGGCACGAGCCGCTTTGCGAGCCTGTAGCGTTCGCCGATGCCCGCGTCGAGCGCGAGCTGCGATACGAACGTGAGCGACGTGCGCGCGAGCGCGCCGCCGCGCGTCGCGAACATCTCACGGTAATGGACGGGCTGCGGCGTCGGAATCGACGCGTTCGGATCGCCCATCTGCGCGACCGCGATCATGCCGCCCTTGATGATCATCGCGGGCTTGATCCCGAAGAACGCGGGCTCCCACAGCACGAGGTCCGCCCACTTGCCCGGCTCGACCGACCCGACTTCGTGTGCGATGCCGTGCGTGAGCGCCGGGTTGATCGTGTATTTCGCGACGTAGCGCTTCGCACGGAAGTTGTCGTGGCGCGCGCTGTCCTCGGCGAGCGCGCCGCGCTGCACCTTCATCTTGTGCGCGGTCTGCCACGTGCGGATGATCACTTCGCCGACGCGGCCCATCGCCTGCGAATCGGACGACAGCATCGACAGCGCGCCGAGATCGTGCAGGATGTCCTCGGCCGCGATCGTCTCGCGGCGGATGCGCGATTCGGCGAATGCGAGATCCTCGGCGATCGACGGATCGAGGTGATGGCACACCATCAGCATGTCGAGGTGTTCGTCGAGCGTGTTGATCGTGTAAGGGCGCGTCGGATTCGTCGACGATGGCAGCACGTTCGGCTCGCCGCACACCTTCAGGATGTCGGGTGCGTGGCCGCCGCCCGCGCCTTCGGTGTGGTACGTATGGATCGTGCGGCCCTTGAACGCGGCCACCGTCGCTTCGACGAAGCCGCCTTCGTTCAGCGTATCGGTGTGGATCGCGACCTGCGTGTCGGTGTCGTCGGCGACCGCGAGACAGTTGTCGATCGCGGCGGGTGTCGTGCCCCAGTCTTCGTGCAGCTTGAGGCCGATCGCGCCGGCCTCGATCTGCTCGACGAGCGGCTGCGGCCGGCTCGCGTTGCCCTTGCCGAGAAAGCCGAGATTGATCGGCCATCCATCGGCCGCCTGCAGCATCCGCTCCATGTGCCACGGCCCCGGCGTGCAGGTCGTCGCGTTGGTGCCGGTCGCGGGGCCCGTGCCGCCGCCGAGCATCGTCGTCACGCCGGACGCGAGCGCCTCGTCGATCTGCTGCGGGCTGATGAAATGGATGTGCGTGTCGATGCCGCCTGCCGTCACGATCAAGCCTTCGCCGGCGATGATCTCGGTCGCCGCACCGATCGCGATCGTGACGCCCGGCTGGATGTCCGGATTGCCCGCCTTGCCGATCGCCGCGATGCGGCCGTGCTTGATCGCGATGTCCGCCTTCACGATCCCCCAGTGATCGAGGATCACCGCGTTCGTGATCACGGTATCCGCGACGTCGGCTGCGGGCAGCTGCGACTGGCCCATGCCGTCGCGGATCACCTTGCCGCCGCCGAACTTCACTTCTTCTCCGTAGACCGTATAGTCGCGCTCGATTTCGATCAGCAGCTCGGTGTCCGCGAGGCGAATGCGGTCGCCCGTCGTCGGCCCGTACATTTCCGCGTACGCGCGGCGGCTCAAACGTAATGTCATGTCGTCGAATCCTTCGGATGCCCGTGCGGGCGTATCTGCGAGTCGCGTCGGGGCGGGGCGCTCAGAGCGGCCCCATCACCTTGCCCTGGAAGCCGTAGACGACGCGCGCGCCCGCGAGCTCGACGAGTTCGACCGTGCGCGCCTGGCCCGGCTCGAAGCGCACCGCGGTGCCGGCCGCGATGTTTAGCCGAAAGCCGCGCGCGGCTGCGCGATCGAACGACAGCGCGTCGTTGACTTCGTGGAAGTGATAGTGCGAGCCGACCTGCACCGGGCGATCGCCCGTGTTCGCGACGACGAGCTCGATCGTCTTGCGGCCGACGTTCAGCTCGTGCTCGCCGTCGTCGGTCAGGAATTCGCCGGGGATCATGCGCCCTCCCGGCAAAGCGTGCGAAGGGCGCGGCTTCCGTTGGCGGAATGCGGGAGGGAATGAACCAGGCGGTGAATCATGGCGCGCCTTCACGGAATCGGGTGGTGGACGGTGACGAGCTTCGTGCCGTCGGGAAACGTCGCTTCGATCTGGATGTCGGGAATCATCTCGGGCACGCCTTCCATCACGTCGTCGCGCGTCAGAAGCGTCGTGCCGTAGTGCATCACTTCGGCGACCGTCTTGCCGTCGCGCGCCGCTTCCATCAGCGCGGCCGTGATGAACGCGACCGTTTCCGGATAGTTGAGCTTGAGCCCGCGGGCTCGGCGGCGTTCGGCGAGGAGCGCCGCCGTGAAGATCAACAGCTTGTCTTTTTCTCGGGGAGTCAGTTTCATGAAAGAAACATTTTGGAAAACGTAATATTCGGGCGGCGCGCGTCGCGGCGATCGCGAAGTTACTGTAGCACCGCGAACGTGCGCATGCGGTGAAGCCTTCGGGAATGAGCGAGCAAGGCACGTGCCATGCGTTTTCCGCGCGCGTTCGTGCTGCGCGGCGGTGCGACACGCACCGCAATGGCGCGTTTTCTGAAAGGCGTGCGTCAGGAACGTGCGGCGTTCAGGTTTGCCAGAGGCGCAGCGGCATCGCATCGACGCCGTGGACGATCGGGCGCAGCACGAGCCATTGCGCGATGAAGAGCCGCTGCAGCGCCTCCATCGAATGTGCGAGCGCGCGAATCAGCATCACGCCGGGCGCGACGCAGGTGACGCCAGCGCGCAGCGCATCGTCGAACGGCAGGGCGGGCGCGATCGATTCGGCGAGCGCGTCGGTGCATGCGGCGCCGAGCGCCCAGAGCGTGCCGTAGACGGGAAAGCCGCCGAGCCCTTGCGGCGCGGCGCGCAGCGGATCGGCCGCATCGAGGCGCGCGCGCTCGACCCACAGCGGCCGCCCCGACGGACCGACGATCTTCGAGAACGACGCGATGCCGCCCGTCGACCACGCTTCGCCCGCCGCCTGGCGGCCGAGCTGCGTCGCGTCCCAGCCAAGCACGCTCGCGCCGTCGCCGAGCCTCAGCACGAATTCGAGCGATGCCTGCGCGGCGTCGAAGAACAGATTGTTCTGCGGCAGCCAATCGAGCTTCGCGTGCGCGCCGACGTCGATGTCGATTCGCTGCCGCGCGTCGAGCCCGTTCGACTTGTACCACTTCGTCGCGCCGGGCGTCGTCAGCACCGCGTGCGTATCGGCGGCGAGCTTCACGTCGATCTCGAGCCGGTCGCCGCCCGCGACGCCGCCCGGCGGATGGACGATCACCGCATGGCAGATCGCGTCGCCTTCCGGATAGAGCGCGCGCTGCACGCGCAGCGGCCCGACGTGCCGGCGATGGACGAGCGCGGTGCGTCCCGTCCGCTGCCGCTCGAAGCCGAGTTCGAGCCGGGCGTGCCACGCCTTGGCGGCGGGGCGGACGAGCGAAGCGTGGGGTTCGTGGGCGGACATCGGTCGAATCGGAAAAGCGGGCGCGCTAATGCTACAGGATACCGGCTCGCTTCTGCGAGCGGGGGACGGCGCGCGAGCGGGCGGCTTCGACGCGCGCCGGCCGCTCGCGGATATCGTCCGGCGCGTGCGGAACGTTCAGTACGTTTAGTACGTTTAGTACGTCGTCCGATACGAATCGCCCCGCTCAGACCGCAATCAGCTCACGCACGCCATGCGCGTCCATCTCGCTGCCCGCGCCGCCCGCGACGATCTCGCCGCGGCTCATCACCCAGTAGCGATCGGCGATCGAGCGCGCGAAATCGTAATACTGTTCGACGAGCAGCACCGTCATTCTCGTTTCGTCGACGAGCTGCCGCAGCGTGCGGCCGATGTCCTGGATGATCGACGGCTGGATGCCTTCCGTCGGCTCGTCGAGGATCAGAAGCTGCGGCTCGCTCATCAGCGCGCGGCCGATCGCGAGCTGCTGTTGCTGGCCGCCCGACAAGTCGCCGCCGCGTCGCGCGCGCATGTCCTTGAGCACCGGGAAGAGCTCGTAGATCCGGTCGGGCACTTTCGACGGCGCCTTGCGGCTCGCCGCCCCGACGAGCAGGTTCTCTTCGACCGTGAGTCGCGGAAAGACGTCGCGGCCCTGCGGCACGTACGCGAGGCCCGCGGCGACGCGCGCGTAGGGCGGCAGCGCGCCGAGCGGCTTGCCGCGCCAAGCGACGTTGCCGCTCTTCGTGGGCACGACGCCCATCAGGCAGCGCAACAGCGTTGTCTTGCCGACGCCGTTGCGTCCGAGCAGCACGGTCAGCTCGCCGTCGTCGGCGGCGAGGCTCACGTCGCGCAGGATGTGGCTGCCGCCGTAGTACTGGTTCAGCGATTCGATCGTCAGCATCGCATCATCGTCCGAGATAAGACTCGATCACCGCTTCGTCGCGCTTCACGTGATCGAGCGTGCCTTGCGCGAGCACCGCGCCTTCCGCCATCACGGTCACGCGGCCCGTGTCGCCCGCGAGCGCCGCGACGAACTCCATGTCGTGCTCGACGACCATCATCGAGCACGTGCCGCGCAGCGTGTTCAGCAGCGCCGCGAGCGCCATCGTCTCGTGGTCGGTCATGCCGGCCGCGGGCTCGTCGAGCAGCAGGAGCGCGGGGCGCTGCATCAGCAGCATGCCGATCTCGAGCCGCTGCTTCTGTCCGTGCGACAGCTCGCCCGCGAGCCGGTACGCGCTGTCTTCGAGCCGGATCAGCGCGAGCGTCTCTTCGATCCGCGCTTGCGCCGCGCGATCGAGCCGCGCGCGCAGCGACGCGAACCAGCGCTTGTCGGTCGCCATCGCGAGCTCGAGGTTCTCCCATACCGGATGCTGCTCGAACACGGTCGGCTTCTGGAACTTGCGGCCGATGCCCGTGCGTGCGATCTCGGGCTCGCTCATTCGCGAAAGGTCGAGCGTTTGCCCGAGGAACACCTTGCCCGAGTCGGGACGCGTCTTGCCGGTGATCACGTCCATCATCGTCGTCTTGCCGGCGCCGTTCGGACCGATCACGCAGCGCAGCTCGCCTGCGTCGATCGCGAGCGACAGCTTCTTCAGCGCACGAAAGCCGTCGAAGCTTACTTCGACATCCTCGAGATAGAGGATCGTGCCGTGCGAGGTATCGATCGCGCCGGGCGCGACGACGTGCGACATCTGAGCCGTGCCGCTGACCGCGCGCAGATCGACGCCGTCCGGCTGCGCGAGATCGGGAATCATCGCGTTCTCGTTCATCGTGGCGTTCCCTTGCGTATGACGGTTTCGACGAGGCCCATGATGCCGCGCGGCAGCACGAGCGGCACGAGCACGAAGATGAGGCCGAGGAAGAACAGCCAGTATTCGGCGAAGTACGCGGTGAACACGCTCTTCGCGCCGTTGACGGCGAATGCGCCGACGATCGGGCCGATCAGCGTGCCGCGGCCGCCCACCGCAACCCAGATCGCCATCTCGATCGAGTTGCCGGGCGACATCTCGCTCGGGTTGATGATGCCGACCTGCGGCACGTACAGCGCGCCCGCGATCCCGCACAGCACGGCCGACACGACCCACACGAACAGCTTGTACGCGAGCGGGCTGTAGCCGAGGAACATGATGCGCGTCTCGCCGTCGCGGATCGCGGTGACGACGCGGCCGAGCTTGCTCGTGACGATCGCGCGCGCGGCGACGAACGACGCGACGAGCGTCGCGAAGGTCATCAGGAACAGCACCGTGCGCGTGCCGGGCGACGTGATCGCGAAGCCGGCGATGCGCTTGAAGTCGGTGAAGCCGTTGTTGCCGCCGAAGCCCGTCTCGTTGCGATAGAAGAGCAGCATCGCGGCGAACGTCGCCGCCTGCGTGATGATCGACAGATACACGCCTTTCACGCGCGAGCGGAACGTGAAGAAGCCGAACACCCACGCGACGACAGCGGGCACGAGCACGACGAGCGCGAGCGCGTATGCGAGATGCCCGGTGCCGCTCCAGTACCACGGCAGCTGGTGCCAGTCGAGGAACACCATGAAGTCGGGCAGGTCGCTGCCGTACTTGCCGTCGCGGCCGATCGCGCGCATCAGGTACATGCCGATCGCATAGCCGCCGAGCGCGAAGAAGAGGCCGTGCCCGAGGCTCAGAATGCCGCAGTAGCCCCAGACGAGATCGAGCGCGAGCGCCGCGATCGCGTAGCACATCAGCTTGCCCGCAAGCGTCATTGCATAGGATGACAGATGAAATGCGCTCGATTCGGGGGCGACGAGCGCGGCGAGCGGCACGCCGATGCCGACCGCGATGCACAGCGCGACGAGCGCGAGCCACGCGCGCCGCGACAGCAGCGTGGGGCGCGGCGGCAGGCCGAGCGCGACGCGCGACGCGGCGGGCGTTGCCGGCACGGCCGAGGCGGCGACCTGTGCGACGGGAAGAGAGTGGATCGTCGAAGTCATGTCACGCCTCCGCGCTGCGGCCCTTCAGGGCGAACATCCCTTGCGGGCGTTTCTGGATGAACAGCACGATCATCACGAGCACCGCGATCTTCGCGAGCACGGCGCCCCAGAACGGCTCGATCGCCTTGCTGACGAGCCCGAGGCCGAAGCCGCCGAGCACCGTGCCCGCGATCTGCCCGACGCCGCCGAGCACGACCGCCATGAACGAATCGATGATGTAGTTCTGGCCGAGATCCGGGCCGACATTGCCGATCTGCGACAGCGCGCAGCCGCCGAGCCCTGCGATGCCCGCGCCGAACGCGAACGCATACGAATCGACGCGCGCCGTCTTCACGCCGACGCACGCGGCCATCCGGCGGTTCTGCGTGACCGCGCGCACGAACAGGCCGAGGCGCGTCTTCGTCAGCACCGCCCACGCGACGCCGACCACGGCGAGCGCGAACGCGAGGATCGCGAGGCGGTTGTACGGCAGGATCAGGTTCTGCATCACGGTCACGCCGCCGCTCATCCACGAAGGATTCACGACCTGCACGTTCTGCGCGCCGAAGATCATCCGCGTCGCCTGGATCAGGATGAGACTCACGCCGAAGGTTGCGAGCAGCGTCTCGAGCGGACGGCCGTACAAGTGCTTGAGCACCGTGCGCTCGAGCACGATGCCGACTGCGGCCGCCACGAGAAACGACGCGGGAACCGCGGCGAGCGGATACCAGTCGAACGCGCCCGGCGCGTAGCGCTGCACGAGCGTCTGCACGACGTAGGTCGCGTACGCGCCGATCATCAGGAATTCGCCGTGCGCCATGTTGATGACGCCGATGAGACCGTAGGTGATCGCGAGGCCGAGCGCGGCGAGCAACAGCACGCTGCCGAGCGACAGCCCCGCGAACAGCGTGCCCGCGATCTCGCCGCGGCGCTGGATCGCGTGCAGCGCGTCGAGCCCTTGCCGCGCGGCGTCGCGCACGCGCGCATCGGGCTCCGCGTAGCTGCCGTCGGCGTTTTTCGCGACGAGCGGACGCAACTGCTCGATCATGTCGAGATCGTTGCGCGCGGCGACGAGCTGCACCGCTTCGAGGCGCTTCGCCGGATCGGCGTCGTGCAGCGCGGCGATCGCCCACAGCGCATCGAGGCGGCGCTTGAGCGTCGGGTCGGTTTCCTTCGCGCGCGCCGCGTCGATCATCGGCTTCAGCGATGCATCGGTGCGCTTCAGCAGCGCGTCGATCGCGTTGCGCCGCGTCGCGAGATCGGACGACGCGAGGTCGAGCCCGGACAGCGCGTTCGCGATCTTCGTGCGCAGCAGGTTGTTGAGCATCACGGGCTGCGCGTCGCCCGCCTGCGCCGGCGCGTTCGTCAGCGCGTCGTGCGCGGTGTCGCCGCTCTGGATCAGGATGCGTCCCGCGTCGGTCGCGAGCGCGTCGCCGTTCGCGAGCGCGTTCAAGAGCGCGACGGCGGCGGTGTCGCGCTCGGCGGCGAGACGGTCGATCGCGGCGGTCTTCGCGT
Source organism: Burkholderia sp. ABCPW 14 (assembly GCF_001523835.1). NCBI lineage: Bacteria > Pseudomonadati > Pseudomonadota > Betaproteobacteria > Burkholderiales > Burkholderiaceae > Burkholderia > Burkholderia sp. ABCPW 14. Next base: position 169,337 of record NZ_LOVS01000055.1, read on the forward strand.
CGAAATCGTCGCCGGCGAGCGCGGCGACGTCGGCGGCCGTGACCGCGAACGCCGCGCGGGGCGCGCCGAGCGCGAATGCCGCGCAGACGGCGAGCGCCGCGAACGCACGGGCGGTGCGGCTCAAAGGCGTGGGCATCGGTATGTCCTCGCGAATGGAGAGAAAACGCGCGGCGCGGCCGCGCGCGATGGCGGCGCCGCGCGTTTGCGCGGCGCTTGCGGAGGCGTCAGGCGAGCGCCGCGCGACGGCGGCGCAGGAACTCGGGAATCGAGCCGACCACATCGGGCTTGCCCTGGTTGCCTGCGATGAACGGACTCCACGGTTGCGCGCGGATCGCCGTCTTCGTCTTCCAGACGACGTTGAACTGACCGTCGCCGCGGATCTCGCCGATCATCACCGGCTTGTGCAGGTGGTGGTTGCCGTCCATCGTCAGCGTGAAGCCCGACGGCGCCGCGACGCTCTGGCCGATCATCGCGACGCGCACCTTGTCGACGTCGGTGCTCTTCGCCTTCTCGACTGCCTGCTTCCACATATGGATGCCGACGAAGGTCGCTTCCATCGGATCGTTGGTCACGCGCTTCGCGCCGCCCGGCAGGTTCTGCGACTTCACCCACGCGGCGAACTGCTCCTTGAACTTCGTGTTCGCCGGCCCCTTCACCGACATGAAGTAATTCCACGCGGCCAGATGCCCGACGAGCGGTTTCGTGTCGATCCCGCGCAGCTCTTCCTCGCCGACCGAGAACGCGACGACGGGCACGTCGGTCGCCTTGAGCCCCTGGTTGCCGAGCTCCTTGTAGAACGGCACGTTCGAATCGCCGTTGATCGTCGAGATCACCGCCGTCTTGCCGCCCTGCGCAAAGGTCTTGATGTTCGCGACGATCGTTTGATAATCGCTGTGTCCGAACGGTGTGTAGACTTCCTGAATATCGGAGTCCTTCACGCCCTTCGATTTCAGGAACGCGCGCAGGATCTTGTTCGTCGTGCGCGGATAGACGTAATCGGTGCCGAGCAGGAAGAAGCGCTTCGCGCCGCCGCCTTCCGCGCTCATCATGTATTCGACGGCCGGAATCGCCTGCTGGTTTGGCGCGGCGCCCGTGTAGAACACGTTGCGCGACATCTCTTCGCCTTCGTACTGCACCGGGTAGTAGAGCAGGCCGTTCAGCTCCTCGAACACGGGCAGCACCGATTTGCGCGACACCGACGTCCAGCAGCCGAACACGCACGCGACCTTGTCCTGCGTGAGCAACTGGCGCGCCTTCTCGGCGAAGAGCGGCCAGTTCGATGCGGGGTCGACGACGACGGGCTGGATCTGCCGCCCGAGCACGCCGCCGCTCTTGTTGATGTCGGCGATCGTCATCAGCGCGGTGTCCTTGAGCGAAGTTTCGGAGATCGCCATCGTGCCCGACAGCGAATGCAGGATGCCGACCTTGATCGGGCCTTTGCCCGAATCCGCCGCGCGCGAGAGGGGGCTTTGCCCCGCGAGCGCCATGACGCCTGCCATCGATCCGAACTTCAAAAGACTGCGACGTTTCATCGAGTTCCCCTTGTCTGTTGGAGTGTGGGCGCGCACCGGAGCGGACACGCGGCGAACCCGAATACGCAAGGCATGTGCCAGATGCTGCGCCTTTCGGGTTCGCGCGCCCATCGGCGGGGCTTTCGACGATGCGACGCGGTGCCTGCGACGCTCGCGATCGCGCATCGCGTGGTCCGTCGCGGTGCAGCACCGCGCACGCGCATGCTGCATGGTTGTGCATCGCGAGTCGCGTGCTTACACTCTCAATGCGATTCCCCTTCGATGCGGCGCCCGAGCGGCGCGCTCGTCAGCGCGCGTCGCGACGTATTCCAAACATCATTCGATCGATCTCCGAGGAGTTCTCCATGGCCGAGCACGTTTCGCAGACCCCCGACCTTTCCGCGTTCTGGATGCCGTTCACCGCGAACCGGCAATTCAAGGAGGCGCCGCGTCTCCTGGTTGCGGCGAAGGGGATGTACTACACGTCGCACGATGGCCGCCGCATCCTCGACGGCACGGCGGGCCTCTGGTGCGTGAACGCGGGACACGGGCGCGACGAGATCGTCGCGGCGGTGAAGGCGCAGGCCGAGGAGATGGATTTCGCGCCGACGTTCCAGATGGGCCACCCGAAGGCGTTCGAGGCGGCGACGCGCATCGCGCGCCATACGCCCGGCGATCTGAAGCACGTCTTCTTCACGAACTCCGGATCGGAGGCGGTCGATACCGCGCTCAAGATCGCGCTCGCGTATCACCGCGCGCGCGGCGAAGGGCAGCGCACGCGCTTCATCGGACGCGAGCGCGGCTACCACGGCGTCGGCTTCGGCGGCATTTCGGTGGGCGGCATCGCGCCGAACCGCAAGGCGTATTCGGGCGCGCTGCTGCCGTCCGTCGATCACCTGCCGCATACGCTCAACCTGAAGGAAGCGGCGTTCTCGAAGGGGCAGCCCGCGTGGGGCGCGCATCTGGCCGACGAATTGGAGCGGCTCGTCGCGCTGCACGACGCATCGACGGTCGCCGCGGTGATCGTCGAGCCGGTCGCGGGCTCGACGGGCGTGCTGATTCCGCCGCAAGGCTATCTCGAACGGCTGCGCGAGTTGTGCGACAAGCACGGCATCCTGTTGATCTTCGACGAAGTGATCACCGGCTGGGGGCGGCTCGGCGCGGCGTTCGCGTCGCAGTTCTTCGGCGTGACGCCCGACCTGCTGACGATGGCGAAGGGCACGAACAACGCGGCCGTGCCGATGGGGGCGGTGGCCGCGAGCGGCGCGATCCACGACGCGATCGTGAACGGTGCGCCGGCCGGCATCGAGCTGTTCCACGGTTACACGTATTCGGGGCACCCGCTCGCGGCCGCGGCGGCCGTCGCGACGATCGATCTCTACGAGCGCGAAGGGCTCCTCACGCGCGCCGCGCGGATCGGGCCGATCTTCGAGCGCGAGATCCACAAGCTGAAGGACGCGCGCCACGTGATCGACGTGCGCAATCTCGGCCTCGTCGGCGGCGTCGAGCTGAAGCCGCGCGACGGCCAGCCCGGCGCGCGCGCGTACGAGGTCTTCGTCAAGTGCTTCCGGAAGGGCGCGATGATCCGCTATACGGGCGACATCCTCGCGTTCTCGCCGCCCCTGATCGTCGAGGAGGCACAGATCGTCGAGCTGTTCTCGATCGTCGCGGAAGCGCTGAAGGAAACGGAGTAGGCGGAGAGGGAGGAATGCGCGGGAAGATCACGCGAAACGGCGCGCGTTGCGCGCGCCGCCGCGATGCGCGATCAGTAGCGCGGCACCGACGGATCGACGTCGCGCGACCACGCGTCGATCCCGCCTTGCAGGTTGTAGAGCTTCGTGAAGCCGCGCGATTCGAGGAACATCGCGACTTGCGCGCTGCGCATCCCGTGGTGGCACACGCAGACGATCTCCGCTTCGTCGTCGAGCTCCTCGCTGCGCGCGGGAATCTGCTGCATGGGGATCGACACGCTGCCGTCGATCTTCGCGGTCGCGATTTCCCAGGGCTCGCGCACATCGAGCACGACGGGCGCCGGGCGCGCCGGGTCGCGCAGCCATTCGGCGAGGGCGGACGCGGTCAGGATCTGCATCGGCATGTATCGACTCAGAACTTGAAGCGCGACGGCTCGATCGCGTTGACGAGGTGATCGACGTAGGTTTCGAACACGTCGGCGACGCGGTATTGCTTCTCGTCGATGCGCGTGATGATCTGCGCCTTCATCACCGGCCGGCCGCCGACGAACGCGGCGAGGCGGCCGCCCACCTTCAGTTGCTCGAGCAGCTCTTGCGGAACGACGGGCAGGCCGCCCGACACGCAGATCACGTCATACGGCGCCTTCGCAGGCCAGCCGCGCGAACCGTCGCCGAGCGCGACTTCGACGTTCGTCACGCCGTTCTTCTTCAGATTCTCTTCGGCGAACTTCGCGAGCGCCGGATCGATCTCGACCGTCGTCACGCGCTGGCCGCGCGCGGCGAGGAGCGCGGCCATGTAGCCGGAGCCTGCGCCGATCTCGAGCACGTTCTCGTGCTTCTTCACCGCGAGTTCCTGCAGGATGCGGGCCTCGACGCGCGGAAACAGCATCTTCTGGCCGTTCGGCAGCGGCAGCTCGATGTCGGCGAAGGCCAGGTCGCGGTATGCGGCCGGCACGAAGTTCTCACGCTTGATGACCGACAGCAAGCCCAGGACGTCTAGATCCAGTACATCCCAAGGACGGATCTGCTGTTCGATCATGTTGAAACGTGCTTTTTCGATATTCATGGTGTCATGCTGCCTGGACGGCAATCGGGCGGGGGACGAAAAACTCTCGAATTGTACCAAACGGGGTCGCGGTCTTGCCTTCAGACCGCCTGCAGCGCGAAACCGGCTAGCGCTTGCTGTTCTTGATCTGCTGCTCGAGCGCGGCGTCGAACTTGCTGATCTTGCGCGGCTTCTTCGGGCCGAGCTCGTCGACGAACGCGACGAATTCCTCGAGCGGCAGCGGCTTGGAGAGCTTGTCGGCCGCGCCGCTCGAACGGTCGACGAGGTAGAAAAGGCCGCCCGGCATGCCGACCGCCGCATATTGCGCATTGCCGGTGCGGGTTTTCAGGCGTTCGACCGCGCGGGTCGCTTGCGTGGTGCGCATCGTGCGTGGAAACGGAGTGCGATGAAACCGTCACTTTATCAATAACGCGGGCCGAGCGCGCGGTCAGACGGTCTTCGAATAGCGGGTTTCGGGCGCGCCTGAAAGGTACACGTCGAACACCATCGCGATGTTGCGCAAATACAGGCGCCCCGCCGGGTGAATCGTCAGACGATCGCCGCCGATCGACAGCAGGCCGTCGCGCTCGAAGCCGCGCAGCGTGCCGAGTTCGCGCGCGAACTTGCTCGCGAATCGGATGCCGTACGCCGCCTCGAAATGCGAGAACGGCAGCACGAGATTGCACATCAGGTGCGTGATCACGTCGCGCCGCAGCCGGTCGTCGGCGCGCAGCTTCACGCCTCGCACGATCGGCAGGCGCTGCTCGGCGAGCGCCGCGCCGTAGCGCGGCAGCTCCTTTGCGTTTTGCGCGTAGACGTCGCCGACCTTGCCGATCGACGACGCGCCGATGCCGATCAGGTCGGCGTCCGCGCGCGTGCTGTAGCCCTGGAAATTGCGCTGCAGCGTGCCGTTGCGCTGCGCGCGCACGAGCTCGTCGCCCGGCCGCGCGAAGTGGTCCATTCCGATGTACACGTAGCCCGCTCGGGTGAGCCGCTCGATCGCGAGGCCGAGGAGCGCGATCCGCGTCGCGGGCGGCGGCAGCGCGGCGTCGTCGATCTGGCGCTGCATCTTGAACAGATGCGGCATGTGCGCGTAGCCGAACACCGACAGCCGGTCGGGCTCGAGTTCGACGATCGTGTCGAGCGTGCGCGCGAAGCTCGACACGGTCTGGTGCGGCAGTCCGTAGATGAGGTCGATGCTGATCGAGTGGTAGCCGGTCGCGCGGGCCGCGCGGACGAGGTCGGACGTCATCTTGAGCGGCTGCACGCGGTTGATCGCGCGCTGCACGTCGGGATCGAAGTCCTGCACGCCGAGGCTCACGCGGTTGAAGCCGATCGTGCGCAGATGGACGAGCGTCGCGGGCGACGCAGTGCGCGGGTCGATCTCGATCGAGAACTCGCCCGCGCGGTCGGACGCGAGCGTGAAGTATTCGCGGGTCGCCGCCATCAGCTCGGTGGTTTCGGCGTCCGACAGGAAGGTCGGCGTGCCGCCGCCCCAGTGGAGTTGCGTGACGGTCCGCTCGGGATCGAAGAGCGCCGCCTGCAGCGCGATCTCGTGCTTCAACTGGTCGAGATAGGGGCGCGCGCGCTTGCGGTTGCGGGTCGCGATCTTGTTGCAGCCGCAGTAGAAGCACGCGGTCGCGCAAAACGGGATATGAAAATAGAGCGACAGATCGCTCGCCGACGCGCCCGGGTCGGCGGCCGCGCGGATGTAGTCGGCGGGATCGAAATCCACGCGGAACTGCGCAGCGGTGGGGTAGGACGTATAACGAGGGCCGTTCGCCGTGTACTTGGCAAGCAGGTCGGGGCGAAACAGCGCTTCGGACGGGATCGGCTGCGTCATGCTGGAAGCTCGAATCGTGCTCTGTGACGCCGTTCAGTATATAAATCGGCGGTTTCATTGAATTGTGTAATAACGTCGCAGCGGCCGATGGCACAATACGGATTCCGCGCGCCGCCGGCCCGCCGTTCGGCGTTTGCGGCGGTTGTAGTGGATTTTGGGATATTTGATGTGATGATTGGCGAAGTTGTCGTGAATTCGCGGAAGACGTCCGCGCACGCGTGTCGCGAAGGCTGCGGCGCGTGCTGCATCGCGCCGTCGATCTCGAGCCCGATTCCCGGCATGCCGAACGGCAAGCCGGCCGGCGTGCGCTGCGCGCAGCTCGTCGACGGCGAGCGCTGCGCGATCTTCGGCCGCCTGGAGCGGCCCGCGTGCTGCTCGGGCCTGCGGCCGAGCGACGAGATGTGCGGCGTGTCGCGCGCCGACGCGCTCGCCTGGCTTGGCCGGCTCGAAGCCGAGACGCGGCCCGCGGCGCCGCTTGCCCCAGCAGGAGATTCAGCATGACCCAGACGAGCGCGCCGAGCCGGCGCCGCTTCCTGATCGCCGCGTGCGCGGCCGCGGGCGTCACCGTGTCGCTTGCCGCGTGCGCGTCGACGTTCCCGTTCATCCCCGATCACTACACGTTCTCGCAAGGCGACGTGCAACGCGCGGTCGCCCGCAAGTTCCCGTACCGGAAGACGGTCGCGCAGGTGATCGACGTCGCGCTCGCGAATCCGGCGCTCGGGCTGCTGCCCGACCAGAATCGGGTCGCAGTGCGCCTCGACGCGCGCTTCGAGAGCCCGTTCCTGCGCGAGCCGGTCAACGGCAAGTTCACCGTGTCGGGCCAGCTCGCGTACGACGCGCCGAGCCGCTCGATCGTGCTGAAGGCGCCCGCCGTCGACAGCGTGAACGTCGACGGCGACGCGCAGATGTACACGCAGCAGATCGGTGCGGCGGCGGGCCTCGTCGCGACTCAATTGCTGACCAATTACCCGATCTACACGTTCAAGCCGGAACAGCTGCAATTTGCCGGCGTGAATTACGAACCCGGTACAATCACAATTCTTACAAACGGCATACGCGTGGCGATCGTCGAAAAGTGACGTCGCGCCGCGCGCGGCCGGAGCGGCCGCGGCGGTTCCGTGGCCTCGGTTGACTCACTTCGGAAGCGGGCCACGGATGGATTGGATACTGATTTGCAAAGCGCTGGCGCTCGGCATCATTGAGGGGCTGACTGAATTCCTGCCGGTGTCGAGCACCGGCCATTTGATCGTCGCGGGCAGTTTCCTGCGTTTTCATCCGGAACAGGCGAAAACGTTCGATGTCGTGATCCAGTTCGGCGCGATTCTCGCCGTGTGCTGGGAATATCGCCGCCGGATCGTGGACGTCGTGACCGGCCTGCCCGCCCAGCGCGAAGCGCGGCGCTTCGTGATGAACGTCGTGATCGCGACGCTTCCGGCGATCTCGCTCGCGCTGCTGTTCGAGAAGACCATCAAATCGGTGCTGTTCGCGCCGGTGCCCGTCGCGGTCGCGCTCGTCGCCGGCGGCGTGGTGATTTTGTGGGTCGAAGGGCGGCAGCGCGAGCGGGGGGCGCCGGCGCGCGTGCAGTCGATCGATGCGCTGACGCCGCTCGACGCACTGAAGGTCGGCCTCGCGCAGTGCTTCGCATTGATTCCGGGGATGTCGCGGTCCGGCTCGACGATCATCGGCGGGATGCTGTGCGGTCTCGATCGGCGCATCGCGACCGAATTCTCGTTCTTTCTCGCGATCCCGGTGATCTTCGGCGCGACGCTATACGAGACCGCCAAGGACTGGCGCGCATTCGACGCCGATTCGATCGGCCTCTTCTCGATCGGCCTCGTCGCCGCCTTCGTCAGCGCGTTCGCGTGCGTGCGCTGGCTGCTGCGCTACGTCGCGTCGCACGATTTCACCGCGTTCGCGTGGTATCGGATCGCGTTCGGGCTGTTCGTGCTGCTCGTCGGTTACAGCGGCTGGATCGAGTGGACCTGAGGCCGTGGCCGCGGTTCTCGCCAGAACAGCCGATATATGCGGCGGCGGTGCGCTCGCCGCTGCAAACCTTCGTTCGACCGGGGTCGATGCCGCGCGTGATTCGCGCGGCGTCGCACGTCAGTCCGCGCGTTTCCTGAACACGAGATCCCACACGCCGTGCCCGAGCCGCAAGCCGCGGCGCTCGAACTTCGTCACCGGACGATAGTCGGGGCGGGGCGCATAGCCTTCCGCGGTGTTCTCGAGCGTCGGATCGGCGCCGAGCACTTCGAGCATCTGTTCCGCATAGTTCTGCCAGTCGGTCGCGCAATGCAGGTACGCGCCTGGCTTCAGCCGCGTCGCGAGCTGCGCGACGAATGGCGGCTGGATCAGCCGGCGCTTGTGATGGCGCGCCTTGTGCCACGGGTCCGGGAAGAAGATGTGGGCGCCGTCGAGGCTGCCCGGCGCGATCATGTGCTCGAGCACCTCGACCGCGTCGTGCTGGATGATCCGGATGTTCGTCAACTGCTGCTCGCCGATCAGCTTCAGCAGCGCGCCGACGCCCGGTTCGTGCACCTCGACGCCGATGAAGTCGTCACCCGGGCGAAGCGCGGCGATTTCGGCCGTCGAAGCACCCATCCCGAAGCCGATCTCGAGCACGCGCGGCGCGCGGCGACCGAAGATCGCGTCCCAGTCCGGCCGTGCGCGCTCGTACGGGACGACGAAGCGCGGGCCGAACTCGTCGAGCGCGCGGCGCTGGCCGGTCGACACGCGGCCGGCGCGCGTCACGAAGCTGCGGATGCGGCGAAGATGGAGCGGGTTCGATTCGTCGTCGCCGGCGCCGGCTGCCGGAGCGGCGTCGGTCGCCGGTGCGGAGGCGGCGTCGTTGGCGTCGTCGTGCGGCACGCCGGGAGCGTTCGGATCGTCGTGAGTCATCGTGGCAATGAAAGGCGAGTGGCGGGCCGGGTGCCGCGGCGCGTGCGGCAGCGTCGCGATCGACGGGCCGCCCGGTACTGCGTATGAAATACGAAAAAGCCGCCTTCGACGAGGCGGCTTCGCGTGCTTCGGCTGCGGATGGCATCCACGGCCGGAAAGTGGAGCGGGCGATGGGAATCGAACCCACGTCATCAGCTTGGGAAGCTGAGGTAATGGCCATTATACGACGCCCGCAAAACGCGCAATTCTACAGGGTTTGACGCGGGGATGGCAAGCGGGCGGTTTGGGGCGGTGGCAGCGAAACTGGCATGGCTCGATGTTGGAGCGGTGGCATTGCTGGGGCGGGAGGCCGAGATGCGACGACCGAAGGAATTACCTTCTATCGATTGCCTCTGAATGGATCGGCGTCAAATTTCGTCAAGCCAGACAATATTCCTCAGACTTTAGCTAGAATCGCGCGAGAGCGACCTTGCGTCGCCGCTGGCTGACCGTCCTTGTGTCGCTTCTCTGACGGTCGAACCTGAGAGAGAAGGACAACGTGAAATGGTACTCAGACCACCCGCACTCGGGGGCCTGAAAAATCGCGGCCTGTATGAGGTCGTCCACCGGGGCTTGTTGCAGCACGACCGGCTGTTGATGCTGGATACGCCGCTCGGCAAGAACGTATTGACGCCATTGCGGGCGCGCGGATCATCCGGAATCGGCGGCGATTATCACTGGACCGTGGATGTTGCATCGCTGCGCGGTGACACCGATTTGCTGTCGCTGATGCATCAGCCAGTCACCCTCTGGATTCAGCAGCGGACGGCACTTTACGCCGATTCGGCCTATCGACCCGTGCATGGATTCGTGCATCAGGTTGGGTATTTGGGCGGCGACGGTAGCGTGTCAACGTACCAGCTCGAATTTTCCTCCGCCCTGATTTTCCTGAGCAAGACCCATAACGACGAGGGTTGGCTCGAAAAGGACGCGCGCGAAATCATTTCCGACGTTCTCAACCGATATCCGCAGTTCCAAGGGCGGTTCCGGTTCGAACTGACGCGCGAACCTGCTGTGCGGTCATGGTGCCGTCAAAGCGAATCCGACCTGCATTTTGTGCATCGCCTTCTCGAAGATGAAGGCTGGTACTTCTATTGGCTGCACGAGCCGACGAAAGAAGGTGAGTTGCCGAAAACGACGCTCGTCATTCTCGATCGTGTATCGTCACTGCCGGAAGCGAAACCGGCCGAATACTATCGCGGTAACGCTGATCACGAAGCGGATGGGTTTACGCAATGGGCAGTCGTGCAGACGATGCAGAGTCTGCGCTACATGTCCCGCGCGTTCGACTACAAGCGGCCAACATCCCATTTCCAGACCGACAGCGCCCTGCAATCCACAACCTACGCGGCGGACGGCGGGCGATATTCGGATTCGCGCAGCATTCCTGTTGCACCCATGACGGTTTACGAGCCGACAGCGTACGGCTACCCCGATTCGGACAGCGGTGCAGCCCGCGCACATCGGCGTGTAGAGGGATGGGATTCGCGCGCTCGCCGCTTTTTCGGCGTCGGGGGTTTGCGATGGCTCGACGCCGGGTTGCGATTCACGCTGAACAACCATCCACGCCATCCCGACAGCGATCCGAAGAAGCGGGAATTTCTCGCCATCGAGGCGCGTTGGTACGTCGAAAACAACGTGTCGATTGGTCAACAGGCGACGGAATATCCGCGTAGTCTGCGCGCGACGCTGGCCGAGCAGCAGGCAGCACACGGGACGCGCTTTAAGACACCTGAACACGCACAAGACGGAACAGCGGGATTTTTCGTCATCGAGGTTGAGGCGCAAGAGGCGAGCGTCGAATATCGCAGCCCGCTCGCGCATCCCAAGCCGAACATGACCATCGAGCATGCGATCGTCGTGACGCAGCAAGGATCGGAAGCGTGGACGAACGAGCGGAACCAAGTACGTGTGCATTTCGCATGGGACCGCAAAAATCCGGACGGCACGTTCGCATCGTCGCCGCTGCTATCGACCATGCAGGCCGATACAGGCAACGGCTACGGATCGGTGCACGTGCCACGGGCCGGTGAATGGGTTTTAATCGCCTACTGGGCAAACGATTGCGACAAGCCGTTCATTTTGGGGCGCGTCAACGGCGGCACGACGCCTTCGCAGTGGCATTCGAATGTGCTGCTGTCGGGATTCCAGTCACAGGGCTTTGGCGGTACGGGCGCGTTCAATTCGTTCGTCCACGACGACGCCACGAATCAAAGCGGTACACGGCTCGTCAGCTACACGGGCAGCAGCTACGCATCGATCGCTCAGGGATATTTGATTCAGCAGAGCGGCAACACGCGCGGGCGATATCTCGGTTCGGGATTGCTGTTGCATGCCGACCATTACGCATCTGTGCGCGGCAGCCGGGGCGTGTCGATCAGCGCGCATCCCGTGTCGCGTGACAGTGATCAACTCGATGTTGACGAAGCACGCGAGCAGCTTACGCGCTCAAAAGACCTGCTCGGCAGCATCTCGGATGCGAGTGAACAGCATCAGGCCGAGAGCCTGAAACTCGGTGTCGATGCACTGACGACATTCACCGATGCAACGAAGCAGTCGGCATCCGGCGAAGCATCCGGAGGTCGGACTGCGGGCGGTGGCACGGGTAACGCCAACGCGTTCGCTGCACCGCTGTTGCTGCTCGGCAGTCCGGCCGGTATCGGCCTGTCTACACATCAATCGCTTCACGCGAGTGCCGACCAACAGGCGAACTGGATCAGCGGCCAGGATTCATATTTCGCGGCGGGTGGATCGATGCACGCCGCTACGGTAAATCATCTGAGCCTGTTCGCACGAAACCAGGGGATCAAGGCCGTTGCGGGTAACGGCAAGGTCGAGATACAGGCGCAGGCTGGTGATCTGGAAATGATCGCGCAGCAGCTTGTGAAACTGTTGTCGGTGGCCGGCCGGATGGAAATTGCAGCCGATCAGGAATTGGTCCTGTACTGCGGCGGTGCGACGATCCGCATCAAAGGCGGCAACGTCTCGATACACGCGCCGGGTAACGTTGATTTCAAGGGGGCGTCGTTCAGCTTCGCAGGGCCGGTCAGTGAGTCGTACACGATGCCGCAGTTCAAGCCGTCGTATCAGGCGCAATACGTCCTGAAGAACCAGACGGACGGTACACCGATGATTCGACATGCATACGAACTGAAACTGCCGTCGGGAAGAACCGTGCTCGGGCACACGAACGATCTTGGCGAAACGGTGCCGGTTTTTACGCCGAGCGCACAGAGCGTGAGCCTCAAGGCGTTCGAGCAGGAAAAGCAGGATGTGGAGCCGTGGAAGTATGCAGGCGGCGGGGAACCTGACATTTGGGCCGATTATGTGAAGGTCGACCCCGACGAGCACACGTGAGTGCCGACGATACTTGGAGAACACAATGGGCGGGTCACTTCAACCGGCGGGCGCGTGCGAGACGATCAAAGAGCGTGTACCTGAGTACGCGTATCTGCCGCCAAACACCAAGGGATATTTGCAGGAAAAGGTCGAGACTGCGCTGAAAACGGCGAAGTACGTTCCCGTCAAGTTGCGCGATGGTTCGATCGTTCACCGGTTGCTCATGCAGTCCGCGATGAGTGTGCCGATGATCATTGAAGAAAGTAAGAAATGGAAGTGGCTGTTCAAGTACAAGGCCGAAGTCAGCTTCGATATGGAGCCTAGTGTTCTTTCGGAAGGGGCCGAAGCGCCTATACCATTTTTGAGTAACGAAAAACCCTACGGATCGGAACGCCGTCGCAGTCTAAATCCATTTCCGCCGGGAGCAATAGTCGGTTTGCTGCGGCGTCCCGATGTAATCATTGTAGAAAAAGAGGCGATTCTCTGGCCGGGTCGTGGGACGATCGATCGCGAAGGAGGGCGTCACGTCAACAATTTGCTACGGCTCGTGGAAGTGAAGTTTCCCGGTGATACCTTGGGAAGGGCGCAGGAGTTGGCCTATCAGGCGATTGCTGGTGACTTCAAAAATCGCATGTCGGTGATCGATGTGACCGATTGCAACGGCGAACTGCAGAAAATTCCCAAGCCTGCGCCCATTCCCGCACCGAAAACCAACGATGAGAAGGAGCGGCAGACTGTGCCCATCCGCAGTATTCCCGCTGTCCCGCACCATGTCTGGTATGAGGACTGGTGGCAAAAGGCACACGAGTTCGGCGAAGAGGTTGAACATGCTGTCGCCTCTGTTTGGGACGCTGTTCATCGTGGGTATTCATACGTGTCTGCTGAAACCAGCGCATTCCTGCATAAGCATGCGGCGTGGATGTTTACGGCCGGTCAGTGGGTCGCGGACAAGGCGCATAGCGCTTGGGTGTGGGTTGACGAAACAGGGCGCGAAATCTGCCGCTACACGGCTGCGCAACTCAAGACAGGGTGGGACGCAATTGTGCGCATGACCGATATGACGTGGGATGTGCTCACTCATATCGATTGGGCGCAGGTCGGCGTGACGCTGTTGAAAGGAGTCGCGATAGCGGTAGCCATTGTCGTCGGCGTCGCAATCGTGATCCTGTTGTTGCCCGAGTTGATCGCAATATTTGCTGCTCTGTGTGCGATTATCGCGGCTGGTGCGGAGGCCGCTGCGGCATTGGCTGCGACCCTTGGTGTCGTCGTTGGGGGTGGGAGTGCAGTTGCGGCACTGTCTGCAAGCTGACCGAATTCATGTGCGACTGATCAATAGATGATCCGATTATGATTTTGAGTGATTCGAAACCTGTCTTGACGCCGTTGCAGGCGCTTTCCCGCTATCAGGAAGATTTGAGCGTGCGCCTTGCCGACAACTCAATGGGCGTGTTACCGGGTGTCATCGGTACGGTGTTCTTTGAACGCGGCTCGCAGCCTGAGGTCCGACAGGCGATCCTTGACTGCTTTGACCGCTTCGCCGAAATGTTCGGCGAGCACCTGAAGGGCGGCAAGGACACCGATGAGGGGAAATTTACGAAACGAGATGCGAAGGGCATTGAGAAGATTCGTCGTGCGATCATCGATACGCCGTCACATTTAGCAGTGAGCGTGGTGCGTTCCAGCGCTACTGACCAAGACACGGCCGCAGAATACGATATCGCAACATTGACCGGGACTGCGAGCAGCCGCGATTACGTTTCGCCGCGCGGATGGACTGCAAAGAAAGGACAAGAGTCCGGTCTGTCGTACTTGAAATTCAATGTACCGATGGATTTGGTGACCACTGACGATGGCATCGCTCAGTATGAAGCGTTCCTGCGCTATGTATGTAACAAACTGGTCGTGCGCGGAGGATACGGCGGATTAGCGCCAATCCTGCCTTACAGCTACCATCGATATATGCCGCAGGAATGGGCGCTAGCGGAACGATTCAGCGGATTGGAAATTGATAGCACCGCCCACTTTCAGGCAAGGGAATACAGTCCGATTTCCTATGAGGGCGAGTCGAAAGAGGAGATGACAGCTTTCTATCCCGGTTTACATCCCGGTGCGAAGGTCGGTCGGTGGGGCTTCATCAAAGGCGTCAACTGGTACACGATCTTGGGCGAATTGTTCATCGAGCGCTTGGGCGGCGAGGTGGCGATCCGGGAAAGGCTTGATCGTCCTGATATTCACATCGAGCGCGCGAATGCGTGTCTGATGATCCGCGCGGGCGACTTCCCCCGCCTTGGCGCTCCTGAAGAGGGCTTGCCTGAACCGTACGTGTTCGTGAATAGCGTCCTGCGTGTGCTGCGCGACCCGAAGCCCGACGCACTGCACACCTATATTCCCGATCTTCCGAGCGCCGATGTGAAGAACGCCCGCAAGTGGGTAGCCCGTTTTGATTTGCCTGATGCACCGCCGATTCCTGAGCCGCCGACAATCGTCCCGCCGCCTGTGAATCGCGAACCGGCCCGCCAGAGTGTGGGAGGTGGCAGTGCATGTCCGGAAGCGGGATGGTGGCACACACCAGCCAAGGCGGGAAGCCGTCGTTATTTCGAGGTGGGTGAAATCATGCCCGTGATTGAGGGAAGCTCTTGGGGTACGACGAACTGGCACTGGTCGCCGAACCAGAAGCAAGACGGGTAACGCCGATCATGACGAGATATCTGATTCTCGACGGCGACCATACGACGGTAGCGGGAACGGTCCAAGCCAAGATCACGCCGTTTGCACTCGACGGCAGGCACATCGCGCACGAGGACGACGATGTGTTTTGCCCAGTATGTAAATCGATCGGCAAGATTCAGTGCGTCGGTCTGCGGCTTCCGATGACAGGACCGGACGGTCGCCGTGTCGCACTGAGTGACGATCTTTGCATTTGCAAGTGTCCGACGCCACCGAAGCTCATCGCGTCGCAGCAGGTGATGAAGGTTGACGTGTGATGTCTGATTGGCACGACCGGAAGTAAGCTGTTCGTGGCTGTACTGACTTCGCCCTGTTGTCGTCACCCCAGGTATCAGGGGATGGTGGCGACATGAACGACACCAAACAAACGGATGACCTTTCGTCGCTGAACGCCGATCAAATTCACGAACTGGTGGCGGCCGTTCGTGAAGACTTTGGGCATGACCTTTCCCGAGCAGACTTTATCGATAGTCTTCTGATGCTACTCGAAGACGTTCCGGGATTCGAGTCGGGCGACATTCCCATGTCGTTGCTTGAATCGGTATGGACGGCATATCGCGATACCGCGAAGTCAGGGGATCGTGCATGACGCGATCATTATTCCCACTTGGTCAGATTGTCGCCACACGCGGCGTGTTCGCGCATCTCGTACATCACTGCATCGTACTCTTGGGGTGCGAGATCCTTCGAGTCTCGCCACGACAAGATCGTGTAGCCCTTGTCTGTTCGTAATTCGGATAGGCGTTGGTGCCAGTTCTCTGGCTCTTTGCCGGTAACTGGATTGGTGGCTGCCCGTAGGATCTGGTCACGCGTGACCACTAGGCCAATATTGTTGAGAAATAGCGCTTCGATCCGCTGGCTCACGGTCTTTTGATCGTACCTATTGGCGTCTTCGCTATATTTTTTTGTGCTGCCGAGCATGGCTTGGTTTCGTGGTTGAAAACTGATAGCTTGCCATGCTTGGGCCTGCGTACCGAGGCACACGTGATGTACGTAGACGTGAAACCTTCGAGTAGTTGTCGGTCATGACCCTATCCGGCACAATAGCTCCGTTCGGTAGCGCCCACGGGCATCTCTGCGGGTTGCGCTGCACGTTACCAATCGGCCCTCTGGCGCCCATGCGAGCGATCGCGTGTGCGTGACCGGCGGAATCAGGGGCGGGTCCGAATCGCAAGATGCGGTCCGCAACGAGGATGCCGAAGGGGCTTTCAGCCGCTGGGCTAGGGCGTGTTCACACTATCGAAGGGCTTCGACAATCAGGGCGAAGTTGATAAAGGCAATGAACATCAGATCGAGTTTGTCGAAGCGCGAGAAGATGCGACGAAAGCCCTTCAATCGACGGAACAGC